>NZ_JANJPM010000005.1:0-98420 GCF_026222585.1 Staphylococcus sp. SUC_1.2
CAGAATTCAAATAGAATTCGATGTTCCACTCCAACTTTAATTGTTTATAAAATCTTAAAATTATTTCAACTGTTCGGCGCAATCTTTACAAAGCGTACTCAAACTTAATTATGCTGATGTTTTACTATCATTCAATAAGTTACCTTCAGAATCGTATAATTCTGGGTCAACTTCATCATTAATTGTTTTATCAGTAATAACAACTTTAGTTACGTCTTCTGATGAAGGAACATCATACATAATATCGATTAATGCTTCTTCAATGATAGAACGTAATCCACGTGCTCCTGTTTTACGCTCAATAGCTTTCTCACTTACCGCAGCTAATGCTTCTTCGGTAAATTCTAACTCAACATTATCAAGTTCTAACATTTTAGTATATTGTTTTACTAAAGCGTTCTTAGGTTGCGTTAAAATGTTTTTAAGCGCTTCTACATCTAATGTTTCTAAGTTAGCAACTATTGGCACACGACCAATAAACTCAGGTATTAAACCATATGATTGTAAGTCTTCTGGGCGAATTTGTTCTAACAATGCTTCTTCATCGTATTTATCCGCTTCATTACTTGCAAATCCAATCACTTTTTCTCCTAAGCGACGTTTAATTACTTCATCGATGCCATCAAACGCACCACCTAGAATGAATAAGATATTTGTTGTATCAATTTGTATTAATTCTTGGTTTGGATGTTTACGTCCACCTTGTGGAGGCACACTTGCAGTCGTTCCCTCCAAAATTTTAAGTAAGGCTTGTTGAACACCTTCACCAGATACATCACGTGTAATTGATGTGTTTTCAGATTTTCTAGCAATCTTATCAATTTCATCAACATAGATAATACCTTTTTCAGCTTTATCAATATCGAAGTCAGCTGCTTGAATTAATCGTAATAAAATATTTTCTACATCGTCACCAACGTAACCTGCTTCAGTTAAACTTGTAGCATCTGCAATAGCAAATGGAACGTTTAAAGTTTTAGCTAATGTTTGTGCTAATAGTGTTTTACCGCTACCAGTTGGTCCTATTAACGCAATATTACTTTTTTGTAACTCAACTTCATATTCATTAGGTCCTAATTGTTGGATACGTTTATAGTGATTATATACTGCAACTGCTAAAGATTTTTTAGCTTTTTCTTGACCAATAACATATTCATTTAAATGATCCATAATTTCTTTCGGTGTAGGCAGTTCAGTAAATTCTTCAGAAGTCGTTTGAGCTAACTCTTCTTCTACAATTTCTGAACATAGTTCGATACACTCATTACAGATATATACGCCACTTCCTGCGACTAATTTCTTAACTTGGTCTTGGTCCTTACCACAGAAAGAACATTTTAAATTTTCTTCATCTTCATTGAATTTAAACATTCATTTACACCTCTATTCTTAAACGACTATACTAGATAGCATTCTACAATGCAAATTCATGGTTAACAACTAAAATGCTTAAAACATAGAGTAGCAGGTTACATATATTGATGCACCTGCTACTTTAAATTTTAATTATTAATTTAACAATGAATTATTATTTATCTTCTTTAGTAGATTCAACGTATTTAGCATTGTCTCTAAGTAAGTCAATTACTTTTTGGATACGTACATCATTTTTAATAATGTCAGTATTACCTAAAGTATTTTTAATATCTTCAACTGAGATATTAAATTGTTTACTCATTTTTTCTAATTCTTTATCGATATCTTCATCATTTGCTTCAATATTTTCTTTATCGGCAATAGCTGAAAGTGTTAAGTTTGTTTTAATGCGTTGTTCTGCATCATCTTTCATTTGTTCTCTTAATTGAGATTCATCTTGACCTGAAATTTGGAAGTAAGTTTGTAAATCTAATCCTTGTTGTTGGATTCTTTGACCAAATTCTTGAACCATACGATCTAATTCAGTGTCAATCATTGCTTGAGGAATATCGATTGTAGCATTATCAGTTGCTTTATTAATTGCTTCTTCTTTTTCAACATTTTCAGCTTCCTCAGCTTTTTGTTCTGATAAACGTTTGCGTAAGTTTTCTTTGTACTCATCAACACTGTTAGCATCTGAATCTAATTCATTTGCAATTTCATCATCTAATTCAGGTACTTCTTTATATTTAATTTCATTTACTTTAGTTTTGAAAGTAGCTTTTTTGCCAGCTAATTCTTCAGCATGATATTCTTCAGGGAAAGTTACAACTACATCTTTTTCTTCACCTGTTTTAACGCCTACCAATTGATCTTCAAATCCAGGAATAAATGAGCCTGAGCCAATTTCAAGATCATAACCATCTGCTTGTCCACCTTCAAATTGCTCGCCATCAACATAGCCATCAAAGTCAATGTTTACTGTATCTCCATTTTCAACAGCACCATCTTCTTTAACTACCATATCAGCTAGGTGTCCTAGGCTGTGGTCAATTGCTTCTTGTAAATCTTCATCAGTTAATTCTGAATCTTGTTTTTCTATTTCTAAACCTTTGTAATCACCTAATTGAACTTCAGGTTCAACAGTTACAGTAGCTTCAAATTCAAAATCTTTACCTTTTTCAATTTGTGTAACATTAATTTCTGGTTGAGCTACTGGATTGATTCCAGTTTCATCAATAGCTTCACCATATGCTTCAGGTAATAGAATATCTACTGCATCTTGATATAATGCTTCTACACCGAAACGTTGTTCAAAGATAGGACGAGGCACTTTACCTTTACGGAAACCAGGCACGTTAATTTGTTTAACTACTTTTTTAAATGCTTGATCTAATGCTTTGTCTACTTTTTCTGCTGGAACTGTAACTTTTAATAATCCTTCGTTACCTTCCTTTTTTTCCCAAGTTGCTGTCATGTATAAATACCTCCATGATTACATTTTTATTTTTTCAACTTCCCTATTATAGCACACGTCCTATACGGACACAAACAGTCTTTTATAGGGCTTAAAACACTTTTAAAATTCAATAATCTAACTTTAACGAATTAATTTAACAATATAAAATAATTTGCTCAAATTTGACCATCAAGACTATTAATAAAATTTAATATTTTTAAACTATCTTCATTAGTTTGTATACCAATCATTGATTTAAAGTAAACATCATAACCAGTAATCCAATCATCACAAGTGTATAAATCGAATACATTAAGTGGATATAGTAATATAGCATGATTATTCATGGTATGTATTGCTTCATCAATGATATTGAGTGCTCCATTTTCTAGCTTATCAATTACTCGAGGAATTACTTGAGTTTTAAGTTCAGTATGTTCCAAACCATTAAGCTCATTAGGAATAACGTTAACTGAATAATTCATCTTGTTAATATTAATTGGTGTATTGTAGCCAGCAAATCTTAAAAATTCTAACATTAAACTTTTTAAATTGTCTGCCTCAACCTCATTAGATAATAAAAAGGCTATAGTTTCTTTAAATTCATAATGCCCATTATCAATTAATTTAAGAACTAATTGTATTTGTTCATTCAAATTGAGTGTATTAAATTTAGCCAATGATTGACTTGTGATATGTTTATCTTCATTGAGTTGAGATTGAGCATATTCCTTTAATGGAAATAACGCCATTCTTGTTTTATGACTTTGAACTTCGTCTATAATTTGATTGATAACATTTACAGACTCATAATACTGACCTAAGCCATTTAACGCCTTGATATAATATAACATTAACTCATCATACGCTTGAATGCCTCTTTTTAAAAGTACAATAGCTTCTTCTCTTAACTCCAAAAACGAATTCAAATGATATAACATATCACATTTAATTAAGGCTAATGTCTCATCTAGTTCAAATTGTGCTTCATAATCTTCAATTAATTGATATACTGTTTCGTAATGTTGACTGTTATGAGATGATTTAATATCTTTATACAATTTTTGTTGTAGTTTTGGAAAAGGGATGATGTCTGACATGTTGTATCCCTCCTATAAATCTTTTAAAATTAATGCACTCCATGTTTCAAATTCATCATAATTATCAATACGCTCTTTTTCTAACCATTGAATTTTTAATGTATCTGTTTCACGTACTTCAATATCATTTGAGTTAACTTTAATTTTAAAAACTACACCTATATGTACTTTACCCACATCGTTTGTATCATCATTTATAAAACCTATATATTCCAAATTCTGAGAATTAGATTCTAATAAACCGACTTCTTCTTCTAGCTCTCTTTGAGCATTTACCCTTAAAACTTCATTTACAGAATTTGCGCCAATCACATCATTCATGTGTCCACCTACACCGATAGAAGATTGACCATGTAAACGTGACTCTCCACCACCACTTAATCTTTTGTATACTAATATTTCATTTTTCTCATTTTCTAAAAGACAATATGATATTAATTGTTTATATGAAGGATCTTCTTCCATATCTCCACGTCTTTTAACTTCATAATTAGAAAAAGTATTAAATATCGCTTCACCTTGTGGATCATTTTTAGTTAAAAAGCCGTTAAAAGCATTTGACTCTTGTTCAAAAAGGATATCTCTTGGTACAACTATAATTTGCTCATCATATTTAGACATAGTGTTCTCCTTACAATAATTTCTTAATTAGCATTTTATCAAACTCGATCACCAAAGAACAAATAAAGGTGCATTAACGATTTATAATTTCAATTCTTAATTATTTGAAAACAAAAAAAGATGACTTCAAAGTCATCTTTTATAAATCAATTATTTTAAAGCTTCTTTAGCTTTTGAAACTAACTCTGCGAAAGCTTTTTCATCTGAAATAGCAACTTCAGAAAGCATTTTACGGTTAATATTGATGTCAGCTTTTTTCAAGCCGTTCATTAATCTTGAATAGCTCATGTCATGTTGACGTGCAGCTGCGTTAATACGTGTAATCCATAATTTACGGAAATCACGTTTACGTTGACGACGGTCACGGAAAGCGTATTGACCTGATTTCATTACTTGTTGTTTTGCTACTTTATATAATGTGTGTTTAGCACCGAAGTAACCTTTAGCTAATTTAATCGTTTTTTTACGACGTGCTCTTGTTACTGTTCCACCTTTAACTCGTGGCATATTAAATTCCTCCTTAGATATAACAATTAATTATCGTACATTTATCAATTACAATTATTTTTTATAAGCTAATAATTGTTTTACTCGTTTCATATCGCTTTTAGAAACTAATTTAGCTTTACGTAATTTACGTTTTTGTTTAGTGTTTTTATTTGCAAATAAGTGTGATGTGAAAGCTCTTGAACGTTTTAATTGACCTGAACCAGTTCTTTTAACACGTTTAGCTGCTCCACGGTGAGTTTTCATTTTTGGCATGATTCATTTCCTCCTAATAATAGTGAATTATTTTTCGTTAATAGGCGCTAACATGATAAACATTTGACGCCCTTCCATTTTAGGTTTCTGTTCAACAGTGGCAATATCTTTACATTCGTCAGCGAATTTTTCTAATACGCGCTGACCAATTTCCTTATGAGTGATTGCACGACCTCTGAAACGAATAGAAACTTTACATTTATCGCCTTTAGATAAGAATTTACGACCATTTTTCAACTTAGTTTGGAAATCATGTTCCTCAATAGTTGGACTTAGGCGTATTTCTTTAACATTGATAACTTTTTGTTTCTTTTTCATTTCTTTTTCTTTTTTCTGCTGTTCGAATTTGTATTTACCATAATCCATAATTCTTGCAACAGGTGGTTTAGCATTTGGTGCTACAACTACTAAATCTAATTCAACATGTTCAGCCATTTCTATTGCTTCTCGTTTTGATTTAACACCAATTTGGTCACCATTTTGGCCAATTAAACGTAATTCTTTAGCGCGAATCTTTTCGTTAACTTGCGTTTGATCTTTTGCTATGGTTGACACCTCCCAAAATTTTACGAAATTTTCCAAGCAAAAAGAGCGAGCATAGAATGCCCGCTCTTCTCTCATACACATATAATGTGTGACATGATTAACCTGCCAACTGCTTGATGCGTCGCTACAGGTGAGAAACGGGTGTTTCTACTTGGTACGTTTCGTATTCAACGTTAATTATCATATCAGTGTATATCATATAAGTCAACAATTATTTTAATATTAGTGATGTTTTACTTCATCCATTGAAACATCTTGTCTTAAATCTACTTTATCTAATGGAATTATCTTCGTTTTATATCTCAATTTATGATAAATAAAGAATACTAAGAAAACTGGGATTCCCATATATGTGATAATGAAGCGATTTAAATCGAAATGACCTGTTTTAATAAAATCAACATCTTGCCCGATTATGACAATCACACAGAGCAAGCCTGCGAATATAGGACCGAATGGGAACCATTTAGCTTTATACTTCAACTCCCTTTTACTATGATGTTGTTTTTCGAAAGCTCTTCTAAATCTGTAGTGACTAATTGCAATACCTACCCATGCGATAAAGCCTGTCATACCACTTGCAGCAACAATATATTCATATGCGTCACCACTTAGTTTTTGCACTAAGAAAATAATAACAACTAAAATCGCTGTCGCAAATAAAGATAAGTATGGCACACCATATTTATTCGTTTTACCAAATGAATGGAAAGCTAATTTATCTTTACTCATAGAATATAACATTCGTGTTGATGCATACATACCTGAATTACCTGCTGATAAAACTGATGTTAAAATAACTGCATTCATAAATGATGCCGCAAAAGCTAACCCAGCATTTTTAAACACGAGTGTAAATGGAGAAGTAGCAATATTATCATCGCCACCCATCAATGCATTACTATCGTAAGGGATTAACATACCTATAACAAATATTGCTAATATGTAGAATAATAATATTCTCCAGAATACTTGTTTAATAGCTTTAGGTACAGCGCGTTCTGGATTTTCAGATTCTCCAGCTGTAATACCAATTAACTCTGTACCTTGGAATGAGAATCCAGCAACTAGGAAGACGCCTAGAATTGATAATAAACTTCCACCTAAGTTACCACCTAGAATTGGTCCGTCACCTTTCGTAAATGTCTCGAAACCTACAAATTCTCCACCCATAATACCTAGTATCGTTAAAAGACCAATAATGATAAAGATAATGACTGTTACAACTTTGATTAAAGCGAACCAATATTCACTTTCACCATAAACTCTAACAGATAAAGAGTTTAGTGCGAATATAATAACTAAGAATATACAACTCCAAACCCATGCTGGAATACCAGCCATAGGTGTCCAATATTGAATGACTTGTGCAGCAATGGTTACATCTGCTGCAACTGTAATAACCCAGTTAAACCAATAGTTCCAACCTAGCGCAAATCCTAAAGATGGATCTACAAAACGTGTTGCGTAAGTACTAAATGAACCAGGCACTGGTAAATACGTTGCCATTTCACCTAAAGATGTCATGAGGAAGAATACCATAGCTCCAATAATCGCATATGCAATTAAAGCACCTAATGCCCCTGCATCGTGTATTGCTCCCCCAGAGGTCATAAATAATCCGGTACCGATACAACCACCCATTGCTATCATAGAAATATGGCGGTCCTTCAGTCCTCTTTTGATTCCATCATCTTGATTTTCGACTTTTTTCATAGAAGCTCCCTTTCTTACAGTAGAGGCTAACTAAAATAGTTTTGTTGTGTTATGCGATGATTATGAACGCATTCAAATTATACTTCCAAATAGTTTATAATTCTTTAAAGCATAAAAAAATGGTTGCATACCTTTAGATATGCAACCATCTGCTTAATCTATGTCGGTAGCACATCACAAATTGTGACAGTACAGTTTCTATTCGATAACTGTCCCAACAAATGATAATTAAGGGTATCATTCATTTCGGCATCTTTACCTTCCACACTTTCAACATACGTTCCTTAATAACTTCTGAAGTGTTACTAATTAAAGACGCAACCTCTAACTCTTTTTTTAATTAACTATATAGTAATATACATTAAGCTATCATTTTTATCAATACTATCTATGTTTTTTCAAACGAATTTCATCTACTAAATTCCAAATAAATTCATCTTTTTCAACTGTTTCTTGATCTTGAGAGCCGTATTTACGTACATTGACTTGATTGTTTTCAACTTCTTTATCACCAACAACTATTTGATAAGGTATTTTTTGCATTTGTGCTTCACGAATTTTGTACCCCATTTTTTCATTACGGTCATCAATTTCTACACGTACACCTTGTGATTTTAATTCATCTTGTAAATTTCTAGCATAGTCATAATGTAAGTCAACATTAACAGGTATTATTTCAACTTGTTTAGGTGCTAACCAAGTTGGGAATGCACCCTTAGTTTCTTCAGTTAAGAACGCTACAAATCGTTCCATAGTTGAAACTACGCCACGATGAATAACTACTGGACGATGATTTTCACCATCGCTACCGATGTATGTTAGTTCAAAACGTTCTGGCAATAAGAAATCAATTTGAGCAGTTGATAAAGTTTCTTCTTTACCCATAGCAGTCTTAACTTGAACATCTAGTTTTGGACCATAGAATGCCGCTTCACCAATTGCTTCAACATATGGTAATCCCATTTCATCGACTGCTTCTTTTAACATAGTTTCAGCTTTGTTCCACATTTCATCATCATCCATATACTTCTCTTTATCTTCTGGATCTCTGTAACTTAATCTGAATGTGTAATCTTCAAAGCCAAAGTCACTATATACTTCTTGAATCATGTTAACAACACGTTTAAATTCATCTTTAATTTGATCAGGTCTAACAAATATGTGTGAATCGTTTAATGTCATTCCACGTACACGTTGTAATCCTGATACAGCACCACTAGCTTCATATCTGTGCATAGTTCCTAATTCTGCAATACGGATAGGTAGTTCACGATAAGAATGAGGACGATTATTATAGACCATCATATGATGTGGACAATTCATAGGTCGTAATACCATTTCTTCTGTTTCATCTAATTTCATTGGTGGGAACATATCATCTCTATAATGATCCCAGTGTCCAGAAGTTTTGTATAACTCAACATTTGCTAACACTGGAGTATATACGTGGTCATAACCCATACTTACCTCTTTATCAACTATATAACGTTCAATTTCTCTACGAATTGTAGCACCATTAGGCAACCATAATGGAAGACCTGCACCTACTAATTGATTATTAGTGAATAGCTCTAAATCTTTACCAATTCGACGGTGATCACGCTCACGACGCTCTTCAAGCATCTCTAAATGTGCTTTCAAATCTTTTTTATCAAAGAATGCTGTACCATAAATACGCTGTAACATTTTGTTATTGCTGTCACCACGCCAATATGCACCGGCAGTTGAAAGTAATTTAAATTCTTTGATTTTTGAAGTTGAAGGAACGTGTACACCACGACATAAATCAGTAAATTCACCTTGCGAATACAAAGTAACACTTTCATCTTCAGGTATAGCGTCTATTAATTCCAATTTATAAGGATCATCTTTGAAGAATGATTTAGCTTCTTCTCTTGATACAACTTTACGTTCAATTTTATGATTTTCATCAACAATTTGTTTCATCGTTTTTTCAATTTTTTCAAAGTCATCTGACGAAACCTTTTCATCCATATCAAAATCATAATAGAATCCACCGTCTATAACAGGGCCAACTCCAAACTTAACATCCCCATATAAACGTTTTAAAGCTTGGGCCATTAAATGGGCAGTAGAATGACGTAAAACTTCAAGCGCTTCATCACTACCTGGAGTCACAATTTCAATTGAACCGTCTTCTTCTAACGGTCTAGTTAAATCGACCATTTGATTTTTAAATTTACCAGCAACCGCTTTTTTTCTTAATCCAGGGCTAATTGATTGTGCAATTTCTTCAGTTGTAATGCCTTTATCGAACGCTTTCGAATTTCCATCTGGGAATTGAACATTTATTTGATCCATTAGAAAACCTCCATAATTAAATTCTAATTTCAATTAAATTCTAATTTCGTTGAAATAAAAAACTCGCCCCCTAAAAAAAGGGACGAGTTCGTCGTGGTACCACCCTAGTTATTTAGCAATAGCTAAATATCTCTACTTAAGATAACGGTCTTGAGCCGGGCATTGATTACCAACACCTAATGATGAAGGAGTAATAATTTAATTTATTAGCTAATCTCTCATCATACATTAGCTCGCTGTATAACATGGATTAAATTATCATATCTTCAACTATTTCAACGATTAAGATTTATCTTAATTATACAATAGTTATTTTAAATTTCAATTGTTTCTTAAATTTTTACCATCCAAATAATATGGCGTTGATAAAGATTTAATTCTTTCAATAATTCTAGCGGCTTTTGTTTCTTCCGCACCTTCACGTGTGATAGATAAATGATGTTCTAGCTCTTCAAAATTTAAATTCGATGAGAAAAACGTTGGTAGTTCTTGAACCATGCGATAGTGTAATAATGGTCCAATTACTTCATCTCTAACCCAAGGTGTTACTTCTTCCGCACCTATATCATCTATCATTAATATATTTGCCTCTCTTATTCGTTGTAACTTTGTTTCATAACTCCCATCTCTGAAACCACTTTTGAGTGTGCGAATATATTCAGGTAAATAAACAATCGTAGAAGCAACACTTTTAGCTTTAAGTTGATTGGCAATTGCACCTAGAATAAATGATTTCCCTGTTCCAAATGGGCCGTGAATATACATTCCTTTTACATTTTCTCCATTAACTAATTGTTTACAGATATCATTTACATTTTTAGCAATAACTAATCGGTTCAAATCAGTGTCATAAATATCTTTCATCTTAGCGTTTAATGTATCACGTTGCATATGGTGTGATGTGATTAAGTGAGAATTAAATCTTTCTTCATCGTGTTTAATTTTGCAAGGGCACATGTTATAACGTATTTTAATTCTATTATTGTCGATATATAATTCAGGAACATGACCCTTAACAAAGTTCGGACAATTTTCATAATCATGCCCATCATAATTTTTTTGTTGATCTTTATACTCTTGCAACACATTTAAGTCATTATCAATGATTTCATTGGTCAATTCAGATTGATGTTCATTTAAAAATGATTTAACATCAGGATCGTTAACGACTTGTTTTTTAATTTTAGCAATTCTTTTTTCTAAATCGCCATTTGATTTGATAATACTATTGAATGATTTCATTTAATCCTCCTCCCAATCGCGTTTTAGTTGTTCACGAAACGCAGCTCTTTCCTTTTCAAACTGTTCTTGTTCTTCTTTAGTCGTTTCTTTATCAGTTTTTTCTTGACCTCTATTTTTTAACCATTTAGGTGTTTTTTCTCTAGATACAATCTCACGTGATTTTGAATAACGCTTTCTTGATTGACGTTGGTCATTACCTTTATATTCTGATTTTGATTCATTTGCTTTTAACGCATAGTTATATGCTTCTTTTGCAGTCTTAATACCTAATTTTTTCCAATTAGATGCGATTTCTAAAATATATGTTTTAGGTAGTTTCATCTCATTTTTTAGCATTACAAATTGTAAAAGAATATTAATTACACCAAAGCTTAATTTTTCTCTTTCGACTAACTCTTCAATCATTTTCTTTTGTTGAAATGTTGGTTCTGATTCTGACCATGACGCCAACATATCTACTGGACTTGTTTCCTCTAACAATTGAAACCAATCATCATTGGAAGTTGGTTGACTTGAAGACACAGATTGATTGTTACTATTCACTTCATTATGATTACTTGCCTTAGGCTCTAATTCAGGTAATTGTTGATTATGTTCAATTAAATAATACGAACGTGCATGCTTTCTCATTTCTTCGTATGATAATTGTTGATTACTTGTAATAGAATTCAATATAATTCGTTTCATAGCATCTTCTGTTAAACCATACAATGTAGCCAATTGAACAATTAAATCTCTAGCTTCTTTAGTTATAATTTCATCGCTAATAAAATGATGACGTAGCATTTCTTTTAAAATCTCAAAATCAAATGATACATTGGATAAATCAATACCATGATATGGTTTTTCTTTTTTAATTGATGAAGCATCAATAGTAACGCTTGAGTGTGGAATTTTAAAAACATCAGTAAACTTGCGAGTTACTTGTTGAAACCCACTTAAATCAAAATCATGCTTTTTAAAATAATTTTTTAAGCTTTTAAAACGTTGTTTATCGACTTGGTTATATAGATAAATTGATAACATAGGATCATTAAAAAATTGATAGGCAGTTGGTGGTTGTATCAATTCGTAAATAAAAAATGATTGTCGTTCATCATGCTTTACATATGTTTTAAATAAACCGATTGCTTCCAATAAATCCATATACTGTCTAAATTCTGATAAATTCATTTTCAATTCATTCATTATTGTGTAATGCGTTAATGTGTCATCACTATTCACGAATTGGTTCATAAAGTGATATGTACCTATCGCTTGCGCGCCAATTAATGGCATATACAATCTATTAAGTATTTCCAAATGATTATGATTAAATTGGAACTGACGATACACTTTAAAACCGTCATGTGGACTCAAACCATACTCATACGATTGTAAACTCATTTATAGATCACTCCGTTTATTATCGTTCAAGATACCTTGCATTGATGCTAACAATTGATCAACATCTTTAAACTCTTTATAAACTGAAGCAAATCTCACATAAGAAACTTGATCGACATGCATCAACAGGTTCATAACATGTTCACCAATATCTCGCGAAGATATTTCAGTTTGTCCGCTATCACGTAGCTGCCATTCAACTTTATTAGTAATATCTTCTAATTGTTGATAACGTACTGGTCTCTTTTCACAAGATCTAACAAGACCATTTAAAATTTTCTCTCTTAAAAATTGTTCTCGAGTTCCATCTTTTTTTACGACAATTAATGGACTTACTTCTATATGTTCGAACGTCGTAAATCGAGTACCACAATTTTCGCATTCTCTTCTTCTTCTAATTGCATTTGCATCATCCGCATGTCTAGAATCAACTACACGCGAATGTGTTGAACTACATTTTGGGCATTTCATATCTTTCACCCTCTTGAATAGATTATGATTCATTATACTATAAAAGCATTCTTGACAAAAGAAGTCTAATTCTCATTTAAATTAAACTAAAACAAAAGTATCTTAATAAAAATCTAGTTTTATGCATAATATATTTCTTTAATGACAAGAATGCGTGAAAGTTTTAATACAAAATCACATAAAAATAAAATACGAGACTATCAAATCTTAGTCAAAAGATTTAACAGTCTCGTTTTAATTTATAGTGATATCTTATTATTTAGCCGTTGCAACATTTTCAGAGCCAATTAATTTAGCAATTTGTTGAGCAACTTCAACTACTCTATTTGAGTAACCCCACTCATTATCATACCATGCAATCACTTTTACTTTATTATCATCCATCACAATTGTGTTTTGAGCGTCAATAACTGCTGAATTAGGATTTGTATTGAAGTCCATTGATACTAGTGGCTCGTCTTCTACATCGAGAATACCATCTAGTCCAGCATTTCTGAATGCGTCATTGACTTGTTCAGCTGTAACATCTTCTTTTAAATCTACAACTAAGTCTACAAGTGACACGTTTTTAGTTGGCACACGTAAAGCTAAGCCATGCAATTTACCTTCTAATTCTGGAAGTACTTCTTTTAAAGCTTTAGCTGCGCCAGTTGAAGTTGGAATAATACTTTCATTACATGAACGTGCACGACGTAAATCTTTATGCGGATTATCAATATTATTTTGATCGTTAGTAATCGCATGTACTGTTGTCATAAGACCGTTAACGATGCCAAATTTATCATTAAGCACTTTTGCTACCGGACCAATACAGTTAGTTGTACAAGATGCATTACTAAAAATGTCATATGTATCTACATCTAATTGGTTATCATTTACCCCTTTAACCACCATTTGTACATGGCCACCCTTAGAAGGACCAGTTAGTAATACTTTTTTAGCACCTGCATTAATATGGCCAATTGCTTTATCGCCATGGTTAAATTTACCTGTAGCTTCAATTACAATATCAATGTCTAAGTCTTTCCAAGGTAAATTTTCAGGGTTACGGTCAGAAACAAGTTTAATATCTTGTCCATCGACACGGATACCGTTCTCAATTGGTTCAACTTTTTTATCAAATCTACCATGAGTAGTATCGTAATTTATTAGATGCGCAATTGTTTCAGGTGGATAGCTTGCGTTAATCGCTACAACGTTTAAATCTTCTTTATGTAATGCGATTCTTAACACCATTCTACCTATTCTACCCATACCATTAATTGCAATATTTGTTGACATTTAAAGCACCCCTTGATTGTTTGTTTATATGTTATACTTTATAAAAATAGTGTAACATAATAATTTAAATTTGAAAGCGTTTTCCATTAATTTTAAAAAATTTTTTAATCGACAATATTTGGTTAACAAAAAAAGCTCTAATAGACTTATCTATGTAAAATTTAACATTTACATCATTCATCTATTAGAGCCGAAGCATAAATAATTGCTTAAGCAAATTTTATCTTTCTTTGTTAATAAAACCTTTATCAGTCAATAGCTGTTCTAAGTTTTGTTTCAGTTCCAACTTATCTCCTAAGTTATCTATAACATGGTCTGCCATTCTACTCTTTTTATCTATTGATATTTGACTATAAACGCGCGCTTTCGCATCCTCTAGTGACAATTGATTTCGCTCCATCAACCTCTCAATTTGAATACTTTCAGACGTGTATACTAACCATACTTCATCAACTGTATTTTGTAATTCATTTTCAAAAAGAAGTGGAATATCCATAATGACATCATAACCTTGATTAAGATATGATTGCTTTTCTTCTTCCATTATCTCTCTAACTATAGGATGCACAATATCATTTAACTCTAAACGTTTCTCTGGGTGATTAAAAACAATTTCACCTACATATTTGCGATCCATTTCACCTTCCTCAGTGATAGCACTATCACCAAAAGCTGCTCTAACTTGTTCTAAACCTTTAGTTCCTTTTGCAACAGCTTTTCTTGCAGCTATATCAGCATCTACAACTTTAAAACCAAATGCTGTTAATAACTCAGAAACCGTTGACTTTCCAGTGGCAATACCACCTGTTAATCCAATAACTTTTGGCATAAATATTCACTCACCTTTATTTCTGACAATGTGGACAAAAATGACTATTTCGCGATGCAATGACTTTTTGCTCAATGTCATGACCACATATTTTACATGTCTTTTGTTTATATACATTTAAGTGTAATTGCATTTCTCCTGTCTTGCCATCAGCATGACGATAATCAGAAATGCTAGTACCGCCATTATTTATACCCTCATTTAATACTTCTTGAACATAATAAAATAACATTTGTCGTTCTTGATTAGATACATCTTTTACTTTCCTCTCAGGTAAAACGCCTGCTCTAAATAACGCTTCACATGCATAAATATTTCCACAACCTGCTATCATTTTATGATCAAGCAACATTTGTTTAATAGGTTTGTTTTGGTATTTCTTAAGTTTAATCCGGTCTAAAAAATAGTTTAATGCATTGTCATCAAACGGTTCAGGCGCAATTTCAAGAAAAGCTGGATAATCATTATAAGTAGCCAGATTTCTTAGTTCACCAAATCGTCTAATATCAGAATAAACGAGTTGTTTACCATTATCTAAATGAAACACGACATGCCAATGTTTTCGATAATTAGGTGTACTAATATCTGATAATTTATCGACAATAAAAAATCCGCCTGCCATACCTAAATGACTTAATATAATACGCTGGTTGTTATTTTTTTCAATAGTGAAGACAATATATTTACTTCTTCTATCAATGGATTTTATTTTAAAACTTTCACTATTCAATCTGAAACCATCCAAATTAATTCCTTTAATAATTGTCTCTTTTCCTTGTTGTTTGCCCTCAATAACTTTGTTTGAAAATGTCACACTTTTAATAGTTGCATTCAATATATAAGGCTCTATACCCCTTTTAACGTGTTCAACCTCTGGTAATTCTGGCATTTCTAATTCCTCTTTCTATTTTGCATCATACCATGTAGATCCATAGTTAGAATCTACTTTTAACGGCACATCTAATTGTAATGCGTGTTCCATAATTTCCTCAACAAATAAACTAAAATCTTCAACTTCATTGGCAGGTACTTCGAAAATTAATTCATCATGTACTTGTAGTAATAACTGAGCATGATAAGACGTTTGTTTAATTTGTCTATCAAATTCTACCATTGCTAATTTAATAATATCTGCTGCACTACCCTGTATTGGAGTATTCATTGCCGTACGTTCAGCAAAACCTCTCAAATTAAAGTTCCTACTATTAATATCTGGTATATATCTGCGACGGTGCAATAATGTTTCAACATATCCATCTGCTTTCGCATCTTTAACAATATCAGACATGTATTGTTTTACACCTGGAAAACTTGCCAAATAATCATCTATAAATGCTTTTGCTTTTTTTCGAGTAATGTTTAAGCTCTGGCTCAAACCATAATCACTAATACCATACACTATTCCAAAGTTAACAGCTTTAGCCTGTCTTCGCATTAAAGCGTTAACTTCATTCGCTTCTACATCAAATACTTTCATCGCAGTAGCAGTATGAACATCTTTTTCATTGATAAATGCTTCTTTCATACTTTCATCTTGGGTAATATGAGCGAGTACACGTAATTCAATTTGAGAGTAGTCAGCTGATAATATCACACTATCATTTGAAGTAGGCTTAAAAGCTTTTCTAATCTTACGTCCTTCTTCAAGACGGACTGGTATATTTTGTAAATTAGGATCTACACTTGATAAACGACCAGTTTGCGCTAATGTTTGATTGAAGCGAGTATGAATTCTGTTATCTTTACTTATGACTTTTTGTAATCCCTCTACATAAGTGGATTGTAATTTTGATAATTGACGATATTCAAGTATATAGTCAATTATTGGGTGTTGACCTTGTAATTGCTCCAACACATCAACTGCAGTAGAATATCCAGTTTTTGTTTTTTTAATGACTGGTAGTTCTAGCGTTTCAAATAATACTACACCTAATTGTTTAGGAGAGTTAATGTTAAATTCTTCCCCAGCCGCTTCGTGAATATTACTTATTAGTAAATCTAATTTTCCTTGGATTTCTGACTGCATTTGTCTTAAGTCATTAATATCCGTATAAATTCCTGTTTCTTCCATTTCACTTAAGATACGTGCAAGTGGAAGTTCTAAATTCAACAATAGATCAATTTGTTGGTGCGATTCTAATTCAGCAACCATTTCACGTTTGCAGGCATAAATTGCCTCTGTGATTGAAGCAATATGCTTATTTAATATTGTGTCTTCTGGGACATGTCTCTTTTTCCCTTTTCCATAAATTGAAATATCATCTTGGACAAAATTTTGATTATAATTACTTACTACAGAGTTTACATCATCTATCGTTCTTGATGGATCGATAATATAACTTGCTAACATAACATCAAATACAATATTTTTTATATCTATATCTAATCTATGCGCAACAACGTATGTTTTTTTAGCATCATAAACAATTTTTTCTGTAGTCTCATTCTCTAGCCATTTAATCAATTCAGGATATTCCTTTAGTTGATCGGAATCTATTACAACATGGTCCACTCCATCATAAAATCCAAATTTTAAAATTGTATCCTGTAAGTAATTGGTACCATCTACTTCGATGTGAATCACAGCTTCTTTTAATTCTTTAAAATTTATGTTGTTAAAATCATTACTCACTTCAATGACTTTATCTTCGTGTTTCTCTTCAGTATTATTACTATCTATATCAGATAATAATTGTTTGAATTCTAACTTTTTGAATAATTCAATTTTATCTTTATTATCATCTTGATTTTTTAACACAGTGTCTTGTAATGTTACTTCAATTGGACTATTTTTATTAATCGTTGCTAAGTCTTTACTCATGAATGCGTCTTCACGACTATTTTCGAGTTTTTCTTTTAATTTTTTTCCAGAGACTGAATCTATATTGTCATAAACACCTTCAACTGTATTAAATTGTTTCAATAGCTTGATAGCTGTCTTTTCGCCTACACCAGCAACGCCAGGGATGTTATCAGATGCATCCCCCATTAGTCCTTTCATATCTATAATTTGATTGGGATTAAGTCCATCATATTTTTCAGCAATGAATTCTGGCGTATAATGATCAACATCTGTTACACCTTTCTTTGTGTAATAAATAGTAACATTATCAGTTGCTAACTGTGTTAAATCTCGATCCCCAGTAACTATAATCGTTTCAAACCCTTGGTCATTAGCTTCTTTACTTAATGTGCCTATAATATCGTCAGCTTCATAATTTTCTAACTCATAGTGTTTGATATGGTAAGTATCTAATAATTGTCGAATGTATGGGAACTGTTCGCTTAACTCAGGTGGTGTACTTTGTCTTCCGCCTTTATATTCACTATATTTTGAATGTCTAAATGTTGTTTTGCCGGCGTCAAACGCAACTAAAAAGTGCGATGGTTGTTCTTCTCTCATAATCTTTTCCAATAACATAGCAAAACCGTATACTGCATTCGTATGTATTCCTGCTTTGTTAGAAAGTAGTGGTAATGCATAAAATGCTCTAAAACTTAAACTATTACCATCAATTAAAACTAATTTATTCAATGCGTATACCTCCAGAGTGATTTTATTATATTTTAGCATATAACCTGAACCATAACGAATGTATGGTTTATACAAAAACTTTTCACACTCTCCATTACTTATTTAAATAAAAAAAGGGCTTTCATATCCTCAACCAAATTTTTGGTGCAAGTATACGAAAGGCCTTAAAATAATTGTATTAATTACTAATCAAAATAAAAGTTCTTGTACCGCGATATTATAGTCATTCTTTATTGAACGATATCATTCTTTTTCATCTAAAAATGAAACTTTAAATAGCGAGCCCTCACCAATATTGCTTTCGACATTAATCGTTCCATGGTGTGCCTCCACTATATGTTTTGTTATAGATAAACCTAAACCTGTACCACCTGAATCTCTACTTCTTGCTTTATCCACCCGATAAAATCTTTCAAAAATATGCTTTTGATCACTTTTATCTATTCCAATACCAAAGTCTTGTATTTCTAAATTTACTTCATGTCCTTCTCTATACACTCTTACAATAACCTCATTATTCTCAAGTGAATAATTAATTGCATTTGATAGTAAATTAGTAATGACTTGTGCAATTTTGTTTTCATGTGCTTCTATAATGACATCTTTTTCTATTTCGGATACTATTTTAATATCTTTATATCTTGCCTGGTTTTGTAAGTTATCAATAGTTGTGTAAGCAAGCTCTGATAAATTCATAAATGCTGTTTCTATCTCTGTTTGTTGTTCGATATGTGATAAATCCAATAAATCCATAACGAGTGACTCAATACGATTAGATTCTTTTAAAATAATATTTAAGAACATATCAAGTGATTCTTCATCGTTTTTCGCACCTTCTATGAGTGTTTCAGCGAAGCCTTTAATAGATGTAATAGGTGTTTTAAGCTCATGAGATACATTTGCAACAAACTCCCGACGCAAGTTTTCCAATTTTTTCAAATTTGTAATGTCATGCATTACTACAACCATACCTTGTAACTTTTTCTTAGATTTACTTAGTATTGGAACACATGACAAATCGAAATATTTATGATGAACATTATTTAATAAAATTTCTATCTGATCATATAGTGGCTTTTCAGTTTTGAAACTTTCTAGAATTAATTGTTGAATTTTAGGATCTAAATATGATGTATAGTTTTTATTTTCAACCTTACCGTTTGGCCTAAACAACTCATAGTATGCATGATTGGCCACAACAATTTCACCATGTTTGTCAATCATTAATACTGAACTTGGTATATTTTCTAATGTTGTTTTTAATCGATTTGATTGCATTTTTTGTTTATTATTAAGCTTTTGTAACCGTCTTGCAAGATCGTTAGTCGTGACAAATAGCGCTTTTGTCTCCTTAACATTGCTTTCAGGTACTCTAACATGATAGTATCCATCAGCAATTAACGAGGTAGCATAAGTCACTTCATTAATCGGTCTAATATATGTACGATTGATACTTCTAACAGCTAAATAAATCGCTAAAAGAACAATAATTCCTATTAAAGATAAATACTTCCACATACTCTTCTGTAATTCAAGAATCTCAGTATTCATCCCACTTATGTATATCGTTTTGTCATTGACAGTTGTTTTAAATGTATATCTAACCTGACCATTTTCTCTTTTATAAATGATATTTGATGGATTAGCTTCATTATCAATGTTATCATTTATTTTATTTTGGTTACCAGTTTGGTATATCACTTTACCATTTTCAGAAATTCTAACAATTAAATTTTGATTAGCTGAAATATTTTTAATTTCATTATTCTCATTTTGCTTGTTTAATTTCAAAAAATTTTCAGATACATGTTTGAGTTCTGTAACCTGAGCTGTTGATAATATTTGATAAATTGTATGATGAATAATGACGCCTAAACCAATAAAACTGATTATAGTAATTGTGCTTAATAGCAATAATAATCTATGATGAAATTTAAGCATTAAGCTTTAGGTCTCTCTAATTTATAACCGAGTCCACGAACAGTTTTAATTAATTTAGGTTGTTTCGGATTCTCTTCGAGTTTGTCTCTTAAATGACTTATATGAACATCAACAATTCGAGAATCGCCTGCGAATTCATAATTCCATACAGAATTTAACATGTGTTCTCGAGTGATTACTCGCCCTTGTCTTTCTATTAGATACAACAATAGTTCAAATTCTTTAGGAGTGAGTTCTAATAATTCATCATCTTTATATACCTCAAAGAATTCAGGTCTGATTCTAATATTTTCAATCAATATATCCTCATCATCAACATCTGCTTTTTCAATTTCACTAGCAAATTTAGATCTTCTCAAGATAGCTTTAACTCTCGCCACAACTTCTCTAGGAGAAAAAGGTTTTGTCATATAATCATCGGCACCTAATTCTAATCCTAATACACGATCAAACTCATCATCTTTTGCAGTTAACATTAAAATAGGTACTAAATTTTTATCAGAACGTATTGTTTTACATACTTCAATACCATCTTTTTTAGGTAACATTACATCTAAAACGACAAGTTCTGGTTGAATTTCATTCACCTTTTCCAAAGCTTCTTCACCATCGTAAGCTACCTCAACGATGTAACCAGCCGTTTCAAGATTATATTTAAGTAAAGTTACAATTGATTGCTCATCGTCAACCACTAATACTTTTTGTGACATAATGTGCCTCCCTGAATTAATATAACATTTCATTTTCATTATAACGGAAGTTAAAACAAAAATAACATACAACATATTAAATTTACATAATCTTAACAATCATATGATTATTTTCCACATATTGAGTATTAATTTTATTATTTTTAAAAAATAATTAATAAATTATAAACAAAATAAAGTTATTTGTTTTACTTCATAATAAAAAAGCGGAACAGAATTTAATATAAATTCAATGTTCCACTTTTGTTAAAAATTGCTATGATTGAGAATCCTTTAAAACTTGCGCTATTGTGTTAACTAATACATTAGTGCAATGCATCATCAATCTATTAATTCTTTAAAGTTATAATATATTAATGTGTAAATAAATTACTTTAAGTTTTTAATTAACTCATCAGCGAATTCTGAAGTTGATACTTCAGTAGCATCATCCATTAAACGAGCAAAATCATAAGTTACAACTTTAGAAGCAATAGTAGCTTCAATTGCATCAGTAATCTTATCAGCGGCTTCTTGCCAACCTAAATGTTCTAACATTAGAACTGAACTTAATAATTCAGAAGATGGGTTAACTTTGTTTAAACCAGCATATTTAGGTGCAGTACCATGTGTTGCTTCGAAAATAGCGTGTCCTGACTCATAGTTAATGTTTGCACCAGGTGCAATTCCAATTCCGCCCACTTGAGCTGCTAAAGCATCTGAAATATAGTCACCATTTAGATTCATTGTAGCAACTACATCATGTTCTGCTGGACGAGTTAAAATTTGTTGTAAGAAAATGTCAGCGATAGAATCTTTAATAATGATTTTTCCATCTTGTTCAGCTTTTTCTTGAGCTTGATTTGCTGCATCTTTACCATCTTTTTCAACAATTTCATCATATTGTTGCCAAGTAAATACCTTATCAGCAAATTCATTATGAGCTACATCATAGCCCCATTGCTTAAATGCGCCTTCGGTGAATTTCATAATATTACCTTTGTGAACAAGCGTAACAGTTTTACGGTTATTATCGATTGCATACTGAATTGCAGCTCTAACTAAACGTTCAGTACCTTCTTTAGAAACTGGTTTCACACCAATACCTGAAGTTTCTGGGAAGCGAATGTTAGTAGCACCCATTTCATTTTGTAAGAAATCAATAATTTTTTTAACTTCATCAGTACCTTCTTTAAATTCGATACCTGCATAAATATCTTCAGTATTTTCACGGAAGATGACCATATCAACATCTTGTGGACGTTTAACTGGTGAAGGGACACCTTTGAACCAACGAACTGGACGTAAACATGTAAATAGGTCTAATTCTTGACGTAATGCAACATTTAATGAACGAATACCACCACCAATTGGTGTAGTTAATGGTCCCTTAATAGCGATTAAATATTCTTTAATCGTGTCAAGCGTTTCTTGAGGTAACCATTCACCTGTTTCATCAAAAGCTTTTTGACCTGCTAGTACTTCTTTCCATTCAATACGTTTTTCGCCGTTATATGCTTTTTCAACAGCTGCATCAATAACGCGACTCGCTGCTTTCCAAATATCTGGTCCAATACCATCACCAATAATAAAAGGAATAATTGGTTCATTAGGTACATTTAATCCATCGTTAATTCTAGTAATTTTTTCAGCTGACATAATTTTACCTCCAAATATTGTGAAATCTATTAAAGTTTAAAATTTATCTTTCTTCAATTGGTAAATACTTACGATTAGTTTCACCGACGTAATTAGCTCTAGGACGCATTATTCTATTATCACGATATTGTTCTAGAATATGTGCTGTCCAACCAGATGTACGACTTACCGCGAAAATTGGCGTGAATAAATCGTGTGGAATATCCATACTGTGATATACAGTAGCACTAAAGAAATCGACATTAGGAATGAGTCCTTTTTCTTCTTTCATACGTTTCTCAATAGCTATTGAAATATCATATAATTCACTTCTACCAGTTTCAGAAGTGATTTTTCGGCTCATCTCACGTAAATATTTGGCTCTTGGATCTCCGTCTTTGTATACTCTATGACCGAATCCCATGATTTTTTCTTTATTTTTGAATTTTTCATCTAAATAAGCATCAACTTCATCCACTGATTTAACATCAGCAAGCATGCTCATTACTTGTTCATTTGCACCACCATGTAATGGTCCTTTTAATGAACCTACAGCAGCTACAATACCTGAGTACATATCAGATAAAGAAGAAACGGCACAACGTGCAGTAAATGCAGAAGCATTAAGTTCATGGTCAGCATGTAATACTAATGCTTTATTAAATGCTTCAACTTCAGTATCTGTAGGTAATTCCCCTCTCAACATATATAAGAAGTTAGCTGCATAACTTAATTCAGGATTAGGTTTAACTGGTTCTTTACCTTCACGAACACGCGCAAATGCTGTAACTAAAGATGCAATTTTAGCTTGAATACGTATTGCTCTTTCTTTTCTATTTTCTTCTGTTTCATTTTCAGCATCAGGATCAAAATGAGCAATATATGATACAGATGTACGTAGTGCCGTCATAGGGTGCACATTATCAGTTGCGTATTCTTCAAAATGCTTATAAACTCTTGGATTTAAAGTCATATAATGATAAAATTTTTCTCTTAATGCATCTAGTTCATCTTGAGTAGGCAATCTATAATTCCATAATAAAAACACTACTTCTTCGAACAAAGCATTTTCTGCTAAATCATCAATATCGTATCCCGCATACGTTAATTGACTATCAATAATTGAACTGATTTTAGTTTCAGCTGCAATTACCCCTTCTAAACCTTTTTGTAATTCTGCCATAAGTAATTCCCCTTTTCTTATACATAATGTAATGGCTTCCAAATACTATTATAGCCAATCAGATAAGTTTTGTGAACGATTATATATCGCTTAATAAATGCTTATTAAATTTAATTTTTTAAACTTATATATACTTAAATACCCAATAAACGCCATTATATAAGCTTTTAATCCAATTCAAATTATGTAATTAGTGAGAAAATATTGAAAATTTCAATTTAATTATCAAGCTTGATTACAATTATTTAATCAAAATTTAAAGGAATTTTTAGAAAATATTAGAAAAATAATTGTCGAATTGAATTTATAAGTGCATAATAATATTAATTAAATGTAAGGGAGTTGTCTTATGGCTGAAGAAAAATTACAAAGAGGATTGAGTAATCGTCATGTGCAATTGATTGCTATTGGCGGCGCTATTGGTACCGGATTATTCTTGGGAGCAGGTCAAACAATAGCAATGACTGGTCCATCTATTCTATTGACTTATATTATTATAGGTTTCATGTTGTTCATGTTTATGAGAGGCTTAGGTGAGATTATAATTCAAAATACTCGCTTCAAATCTTTCGCCGATGTGACAAATGAATACATAGGACCGTTTGCTGGTTTTGTGACTGGTTGGACTTATTGGTTATGTTGGATCATTACCGGTATGGCTGAAGTAACTGCCGTTGCTAAATATGTTAGTTTCTGGTTCCCTGCAATTCCAAACTGGATTAGTGCACTATTCTGTGTGCTTATATTAATGCTATTTAATTTGCTTAGTGCTAAATTATTTGGTGAATTAGAATTCTGGTTCGCTATTATTAAAATTATAACTATCATCGCTTTAATCGTTGTAGGTTTAGTCATGATTTTAATGGCATATAAAACACAATTTGGACATGCGAGTTTTACAAATTTATATAAACATGGCATCTTTACTCACGGTGCATCTGGGTTCTTTATGTCATTCCAAATGGCATTGTTCTCATTTGTTGGTATTGAAATGATTGGTGTAACTGCAGGAGAAACTAAAGATCCTCAGAAAACAATTCCAAAAGCTATCAATGCTGTACCGTTAAGAATTTTAGTATTCTACGTTGGTGCATTAGCAGTAATTATGTCTATTATTCCTTGGGATAAAGTTGACCCTAGTGAAAGTCCATTTGTTAGATTATTCTCATTAATTGGAATTCCTTTCGCTGCTGGATTGATCAACTTTGTAGTATTAACTGCTGCAGCATCATCTTGTAATAGTGGTATATTCTCAAATAGTCGTATGTTATTTGGTTTATCAGAACAAGATCAAGCACCACCTATCTTTAGAAGTACTAATAAAAATGGTGTTCCTCATTTTGCTATTATTGGTTCATCTGCATTATTATTAGTAACAGCATTATTAAACTACATCTTCCCAGATGCTACGTTAGTGTTTACTTATGTAACAACAATCTCGACTGTATTATTTATTATCGTATGGGCATTAATTATTATTGCTTATATTAACTATCACAGAAAAAATCCTGAGCTACATAAAACTGTATCTTATAAACTTCCTGGTGGTAAATATATGGGTTACGCAATATTAGTATTCTTCTTCTTAGTATTTTGTTTACTATTTGTAAATGAAACAACTAGAAATGCTATTTTCTTAACTCCAATTTGGTTTATATTACTAGGTTTAATGTATTTGAGATATAGACAAGTTGCTAAGAATAAATAATTTAAAATTCTTACGAGATTATAATAGCCAGTAAATGAATTAACATAAAAATTCATTTACTGGCTTGTTTTTGTAATAAACCAATTATCTAATAACTATATCTAATGTTTTAGAAAATTAATTTACATCTTCTTCAATTTTAGACTCAAATTCATCTAATAAATCGCGTGCTTCATCAACCGATTCTGTACTCATTAATTGATGACGTAATTGACTAGCTCCTTTAATCCCCTTCACATAAATCTTAAAAAACCTTCTTAATCTTTTGAATTGTTGACTTTCATCACTTGAATATTTCTCAAACAATGATAAATGCAATCTAAACAAATTCAATAGTTCTTTACTAGTATGTTCACGGGGTTCTTTTTCAAAAGCAAACGGATTATTAAAGATCCCTCTACCTATCATCACGCCGTCAACACCATATTTCATCGCAAGTTCATGTCCAGTTTTTCTATCTGGAATATCTCCATTAATCGTTAGTAATGTATTAGGTGCGATATCATCTCTTAATTGTTTAATTGCTGCGATTAATTCCCAATGCGCATCTACTTTACTCATCTCTTTGCGTGTTCGAAGATGTATAGATAAATTTGCGATATCTTGTTTAAAAACGTGTTTTAACCAATCTCTCCACTCTTCAATATCATAATAACCTAAACGGGTTTTAACACTAACAGGTAATCCACCAGCTTTAGTAGCTTGAATAATCTCAGCAGCTGTTTCAGGTCTCAATATTAAACCGGAACCTTTACCTTTTTTTGCAACATTAGCTACTGGACATCCCATATTTAAATCTATACCTTTAAAACCCATTTCAGCTAAACCAAAACTCATTTCTCTAAACTGCTCGGGTTTATCGCCCCATATATGTGCTACCATAGGCTGTTCATCTTCGCTGAATGTTAATCTTCCACGGACGCTATGAATACCTTCCGGATGGCAATAACTCTCAGTGTTTGTAAATTCAGTGAAAAAAACATCAGGTCTAGCAGCCTCACTTACAACATGTCGAAAAACGATATCAGTAACGTCCTCCATAGGTGCTAAAATAAAAAAAGGACGTGGTAATTCACTCCAAAAATTTTCTTTCATAATAATTAAACCTTCTTATAATAGTATATCTCAATTAATCCATGTTATATTACCACAAATTATAACCTTATTCAAAATGAAATTTTATAACTCAATTAACTTTCCTATTTGAAATTCTCATTTAATGAATTTCTTTCTAATGAAATGAAAAAACTGAGAAAAACTCTTCACGAGCTTATTCCCAGTTTAATCAATTATTGCGAATTTGCAATATCGTTTTGAAATATTATCTGTTCTGGATCTCTTTTCTTACTAAGTTAGCCATCATTCTTAATAATAATTTAATGAATTAAAGTACGTTAGCGTACCCTTCAAATATTTTACCTTGGGCAGCATCTACTGTTACTAAAATACCATCTTTTAATTCTTTAGTAGCATTTTCAACACCTATAATGGTTGGAATACTTTTTTCAAGTCCAATAATCGCACTTGGTGATGTGATACCATTCTCTTCTGTAATTAATCCAACTGCTTGCTCAATATAAGGCACTAATGTCTCATCTACAGAATTAGTGACAATAACTGATTCACTTAAGTCTACACCTTCTAAATCACTAGCACTGTTAGCTACTACAGTTTTACCAACTACTGATCCACGACCGACACCTTGTCCTTTTGCAATTTCATCTCCAACTAAATGTAATTTCATCATATTAGTTGTACCTTTTTCACCAGTAGGTACACCGGCAGTAATAATAATTAAATCACCATTAGTAACTCTTCCAGTTTCTACTGCTGTAGCAACTGCATTATTTAATAGGTCATCAGTAGTTTTACGCCCTTTTTTAATTACAGGATAGGCACCCCAAACTAAAGCAAGTTGACGTGCAGTGTGCTCGCTAGGGGTAACCGCAATAATATCAGAATGTGGACGATATTTTGAAATCGTTACAGCTGTAGAACCACTTTCAGTTGCCGCAACAATCGCTTTAACATTTAAGTTTAATGCAGTATGTGCAACTGATACACCAATAGCGTTAACTAATGAAGTTTCTACTAATTTAGTACGGTCTGATAATAATTTTTTGTAATCTTGAGCAGCTTCAGCAGAAACAGCAATATTTCTCATTGTTTTAACAGCTTCTTCAGGATATAAACCTGCAGCAGTTTCACCTGAAAGCATCACAGCGTCAGTACCATCATAGATTGCATTGGCAACGTCACTTGCTTCTGCTCTAGTTGCACGTGGATTACGTTGCATTGAATCTAACATTTGTGTTGCAGTAATAACTGGTTTACCTAATTTATTACATTTTCTAATTAAATCTTTTTGTACGATTGGTACTGATTCAGGTGGTATTTCAACTCCCATGTCACCACGAGCTACCATTAAACCGTCAGATACTTCTAATATTTCTTCGATATTATCAATACCTTCTTGGTTTTCAATTTTAGGGAAAATAGTAATGTTATGATTATTTTCTCTTTCTAAAATTTCACGAATATCTAAAACATCACTAGGACGACGTACAAAGCTTGCTGCGATATAATCAACATCTTCTTTGATACCAAATAAGATATCGTCAGCATCTTTATCAGTAATACCAGGTAAATTAACTTTTACGCCAGGTAAGTTAACACCTTTTTTATTTTTTAATTCACCAGTGTTTAAGATATCACATTTAACTTCGCCTTTAGTTTTATCGATGTCTTTAACTTGTAATTCAACTAAACCATCATCAAGTAAGATGTATGACCCTACTTGCACATCATTAATTAAGTCTTCATAAGTTACTGAGAATTTTTCAGGTGTACCTTCAACTTGTGACATACTTACGATTACTTCTTTGCCTTTTTCAAGCATAATTAAGCCATCTTTCATGTCATGAGTACGAATTTCAGGTCCTTTTGTATCTAATAAGATACCTATTGTTTTACCTAATCTGTCTGCTACTTTACGAATCGTATCAATACGTGCTTTATGTTCTTCATGACTACCATGAGAAAAGTTCAAACGCGCTACGTTCATACCAGCTTTCATTAATTTTTCTAACATTTCTTCAGACTCTGATGCAGGTCCAATTGTACATACAATTTTAGTCTTTCTCATTTTAAAAAGCCTCCTAAATTAAATAGATAACTCTTTCGCTAATTCATAAATATCTGTATTAAATTTATGGTCGTTGCCATTGAAGATTTCATCAAATGGTGTAGCAGTCAATTTATTATTCATGATACCAACACCTTGTCCAGAACGACCTTGCATTAATAGGTCAACAGCATAACCACCTAAACGTGATGCTAATACTCTATCGGCACCTGATGGGCTACCGCCACGTTGAATGTGACCTAATACAGATACACGTGCATCAACATTAATATATTTCATCAATTGATCCGCACATTCTTGACCACTCATACTTCCTTCAGCTACCATCACGATTGAGTGTTTCTTACCACGCTTGATACCACTTTCTATCTTTTCAGCGATATCTTTAATGTCTGTATTAGCTTCTGGAACTAATATTGTTTCAGCACCTACTGATAATCCAGCCCAAAGTGCTAAATCACCACAATCACGACCCATAACTTCTACAATAAAAGTTCTAGCATGACTTGAAGCAGTGTCTCTAATCTTGTCTACACTATCAATAATCGTGTTCAACGCTGTGTCAAACCCAATAGTGAAGTCAGTACCATTAATATCATTATCAATAGTACCTGGAATTCCTATTGTTTTGATATCTTTCGTTTCTTCACTAATACGTTGGGCACCTCGGTAACTACCATCTCCCCCAACTACTACTAGTCCCTCAATACCACGTTTGTGTAAATTCTCTATACCTTTTTGTCTTACACTCGCCTCTTTGAATTGTGGACATCTTGCAGAGTAAAGGAAAGTTCCTCCACGTTGAATTGTATCCCCTACTGAACCCAATTCAAGTTTATGAATATTGTCATCAAGTAATCCTTGATAACCTTGATAAATTCCATAAACTTCAATGTTGTTATAAATCGCCTTACGCACAACTGCTCTAACAGCAGCATTCATGCCTGGTGAATCTCCACCACTAGTTAAAACCGCAATTTTCTTCATGACGACATTCCCTTTCCTAACTAGATTTCTCTTTAATAATAAATTACCACAATTTTTTTTAGTGTTCCATCAATATAGGTGCACAAAATTCATGTAAACGTTTTATAATCAATATTTCTTTTCGAAATAAAAAAAGGGTGAACAATATTCAACAAGAATCAATTGTTTCACCCCTATAAGGAAAACTACAGCTAGAAAAATACAATAAAGGTTCCTTCACAACTTAATTTGCAACTGTGTTTTTCAAAGTAGTTTTAAATATTAATTTGTATGTGTCACATTCAAGCTATTTTTCAATAAAAGCACCGATATTTCTAAACTTATTAAATCTATCTTCAACTAATTCATCTGCACTTTGTTGTTGAAGTTGTTCTAATTGATCTACGAATGCTTGCTTAATATCAATAGCTTGTTGTTCTATATTATTGTGTGCTCCACCTAAAGGTTCGTCAATCACACTATCAATAACGTTTAAATGATGTAAATCTTTTGCAGTAATTTTCATAGTTTCGGCAGCCATTTTTGCTAATGAGCTATCTTTCCATAACAGTGCCGCTGCTCCCTCTGGAGAAATAACAGAATAAGTACTGTTTTCAAGCATCATAATTCGATTGGCTATACCAATTCCTAGTGCACCACCACTACCACCTTCACCGATAACGATAGCTATCACTGGCACTTTTAGAGATGCCATCTCAACTAAGTTTCTAGCAATAGATTCACTTTGTCCACGTTCTTCGGCAGCTTTACCTGGATAAGCACCTTTAGTATCAATGAAAGTAAAAATAGGTCTATTAAATTTCTCGGCTTGTTTCATTAATCTTAACGCTTTACGATAACCTTCAGGATGCGCCATACCAAAGTTTCGATATATATTATCCTTAGTATCTTTACCTCTTTGTTGGCCTATAACTGTAACAGGGGTACCGTTTAAATACCCAATTCCACCAATCATTGCAGGGTCATCTCTAAAATTACGATCTCCATGTAATTCAATAAATGAATCGAAGATATATGGAATATAGTCTAATGTCGTAGGTCTTTCTTGAAGACGTGCAATTTGCACTCTATCCCAAGGCTTAAGATTGGTATATATTTTTTTGGTTTCTCTTTCAAGTGATGCTTCAAGTAAATCAATTTCATCTTGTAAATCTACATCATTTTTTTCTTGAGATTGCTTAAGAGATTCAATTTTATTTTTTATTTCAAAAAGTGGTTTTTCAAAATCAAGCATCTTTTTTCACCTCTTGGTGCAATTTTAATAATTGAGCAAGTGTTTCTTTCATCTCTTTACGGTGAACAACTTTATCAAGTTGACCATGCTCAAGAAGAAATTCTGCAGTTTGGAAATCATCTGGAAGTTTCTCATTAATAGTTTGCTCAATAACACGTCGACCAGCAAATCCAATTAAGGCTTTGGGTTCACTTAAATTGATATCCCCAACAGAAGCAAAACTAGCAGAAACACCACCAGTTGTTGGATGCGTAAGATAAGAAATATAAAGTAGTCCGGCATCTGAGTGACGTTTCAGTGAAACACTGGTTTTACCCATTTGCATCAATGAAATAATACCCTCTTGCATCCTAGCACCACCACTTGCAGAAAATAATATGAATGGTAGTCTATGTTCTGTTGCATAATCAATAATTCGACATATTTTCTCACCAACAACTGAACCCATACTTCCCATTCTAAATCTAGCATCCATAACAGCTACACCAAATTGAACACCATCTAGTTTGGCAGTACCGGTTACAACCGCTTCGCTTAAATCAGTTTTTTGTTGGTCTTTTTCAATTTTTTCTTGATAACCAGGAAAGTCTAAAGGGTTTGCTGATGTCATTCCCTTATCAAATTCAACGAAACTATTTTCATCAGTGATTGCTTCAATTCTCTTATATGCAGGTAATGCAATATGGTGATCACAGTTAAAACATACATTTAAATTCTCATTTAATTCTTTTGTATACATTATTTTTTTGCATTTTGGACATTTAGTCATAATACCTGCTGGTACTTCATTTTGTTTCGAATCTTGAACTGTTAAATATTTTCGTTTTTTACTACTACGATTAAAAAAGTCTTTAAACATTCGTAAACCTCCACCTAACCATACAACCTTAATTTATTACATCTCAATTTAATATATGATCGAACATAAAATATGAGTTAGAAATAATACATGTCTTTGTTTTTTTAAAATTGTTGCAATTCTAGGTTATTTCAAGTCTGTTAATTGCATTGTTTTATCATAAACTTTTTGAGGATCCACTTCAATTCTTGCCACGCCAGTTTCCATTGCTGCTTTTGCAACTTCACGTGCAACTGAAGGAGCTACCCTTTTATCGAAAGGACCAGGAATACAATAATCCGGATTCAACTCATCTTCATCTATAAGATTAGCAATCGCTTCAACCGCCGCTTTCTTCATATCTTCATTTATGTGTGTTGATTCAGTGTCTAATGCACCTCTAAAAATACCTGGGAACGCAAGTACATTATTAATTTGGTTTGGAAAATCTGAACGACCTGTTCCTACAACTTTAGCGCCTGCTTCTTTAGCATCATTGGGCTTGATTTCTGGATCTGGGTTAGCCATTGCAAAGATGATTGCATCATCCGCCATTGATTTAACCATGTCTTGTGATAGTAAGCTAGCAACTGAAACACCTATAAATACATCAGCATTTTTAATTACATCTTGTAATGAACCTTCAATTTTATCTTTGTTAGTGAATTTAGCTACATAATCCTTAGTGTCATTCATACCATAAGATCGACCTTCAAAAATAGCACCTCTTGAATCGCACATTATCATATTTCTGACACCATAAGAATCTAATAATTTAACAATTGCAATACCTGCTGCACCTGCACCATTTAACACAACTTTAATATCAGATAAATCTTTATCGACAATTCTTAGTGCATTGATTAAACCAGCCATAGTAACAATCGCTGTACCATGTTGATCATCATGGAAGACTGGAATATTAGTTTCTTTTTTAAGACGATTTTCTATTTCAAAACATCTTGGCGCTGAAATATCTTCTAGATTAATTCCTCCATAATTAGGTGAAATTAATTTAACTGTTCTAATAATTTCTTCTGTATCTTTAGTATCTAAAGCGATAGGTACACCGTTTATACCTGCAAAACTTTTAAAAAGAACAGCTTTACCTTCCATAACAGGAATACTAGCTGAGGCACCAATATTACCTAAACCTAAAACTGCAGTGCCATCAGTAACAACAGCCACAGTATTTCTTTTAATCGTGTAATCATATACAGTTCTTGGATCTTCATGTATTTCTTTACACGGTTCTGCTACGCCTGGTGAATAAGCTAAACTTAATTCTTCTTTATTAGTAACTTTGATATTAGGTGTAATTTCCAACTTACCTTGATTTTCTTTATGCATTTGTAATGCATCATCTCTTAAAGACATTAAATCAACCCCTGTTTATTTACTAAAATATCGAAAGTTCATCAGTATAATGAATATATATTCTCTGCATTTAAAATTTTTTAAGATAAAATAAACTGATGACTTTATTTTATAAATCATCAGTTTACTATATCATAATTTTTTTATACATAAAAGTTATAAAATTCTTATATCTTTTGGATCAAAAGCCTCAACAAAGTTTTTAATTTCATTCGATGTTTTATCCATACTACCCAAATAATCAAGTTCTCCAGTTTGTTCATTATATATATTCACTTTAATCATATGGTTGTTTTTATGATCATTAAGAATTTGTTTAATTTCATCTAAGTTTTGAATGTTTCTTAAAATAATTTGAGATGCCTCATTTATTTTAGTTACTTCAAAATGTTCAACTGAATCCATTTGATTTAAAATGAGCTGCAATTGTTGTTTTCTCTTTTCAAATTTTCCCCAAACAACATACATTTCTCTCTCATTTAATTGAGTTTCATAACGTTTGAATTTATCTGGAAATAAAACTGCATCCATCGTATGTCGTCCATCATTTAGAACTAAAAATGCCATATTTTGACCATTCTTGGTCCTTATTTGTTTGATTTGATCTACTTGAACCAAAATAGGTTTGTGATTTACAACATTACTTAGTGTATAGATACCTAAATATTGCTTTTTATTAAATTGCTTTTCGACTGGATGGTTAGAAACATAAAATCCCAAGTATTCCATTTCGTAACTACTAATCATTTGATCACTAAATTCATCTTTATCAGCGTAGGATTGTTTAGGTGTTAAAATATCCAATAATAAATCGTTTTGTTCTACATTTGACACTTCATCTAAAACTTGATCAATAGAACTTAATAAAGTTGAACGTGTTTTTCCAAAAGTATCAAAAGCGCCTACCAATATTAATGATTCAAGTAATTTTCTAGTCTTTATGCGATTTGGTATTCGTCTAGTAAAATCAAAGAAATCTTTATACTTACCATTTTGATACCTTTCATCAACAATTGATTTAACGCTCTGATAACCAACACCTTTAATAGCACCTAAGGATAGATAAATATTTGATTTAGTTGCTCTATAATACCAATGGCTTTCATTAATATTAGGAGGCAAAATTTTCAATTTTTGATTTTTAGCTTCATCAATTATGGCCGCTGTTTTAGATTCATTACCAACGACATTACTTAAAATATTAGCATAAAAATAATTAGGATAGTGAACCTTCAAATATGCCATGATATATGCAATTTTTGAATAACTTACCGCATGTGCTCTAGGAAATCCATAATCAGCAAACTTAAGAATTAAATCAAATATTTGTTTACTTATCTTCTCATCATATTTATTTTTTATCGCACCTTCAACAAAATGTTGTCTTTCACTTTCTAATACTGCTCTATTCTTTTTACTCATGGCACGACGTAGAATATCTGCTTGTCCATAACTAAAGCTAGCAAATTGACTAGCGATTTGCATAATTTGTTCTTGATAGATTATTACACCATACGTATTTTTAAGTATGGGTTCTAAATCAGGGTGTAAGTATTTAATTTCACTTTCGTTGTGTCGTCGTGAAATATAAGTCGGAATTTCCTCCATAGGTCCTGGTCTATATAAAGACGTAACCGCAACGATATCTTCAAAATGTTCAGGCTGAAGTCGTTTTAATACTTTTCTTACACCTTCAGATTCAAGTTGGAAGATTCCAGTTGTATCTCCTCTAGATAATAACTTAAATACGTCTACATCATTAAACGGTATCTCTTCAATCTCTAAAGAAATATTTAAATCTTTTTTTACTTGAGTGATAATTTGATGTATGATAGATAAATTTCTTAACCCCAAAAAGTCAATCTTAAGTAAACCAATTCTCTCTGCTTCTGTCATCGTCCATTGCGTCAATAAACCAGTATCGCCCAATGTTAGTGGTGCATAATTATATAGAGGTTGATCGTTAATAATAATACCTGCTGCATGTGTTGAAGTATGTCTAGGTAAGCCTTCTAATTTCTTACTTAATTCAAACCACTTTTCATGTCGATGATTTCTATGTACAAATTGCTTAAATTGCTCATCCTCATATGCCTTATCTAAAGTTATACCAAGTTGATGAGGTATTAACTTAGAAATTTCATTTAAAGTTTTATCATTAAATCCAATTATGCGACCTACATCTCTTGCAACAGCCCTAGTCAATAAATGTCCAAATGTGACAATACCCGAAACACGATGTTTTCCATATTTGTCTTGAACGTATTGAATGACTCTTTCCCTACGCGTGTCTTCAAAATCAATATCTATATCAGGCATTGTTACACGTTCAGGATTTAAAAAACGTTCAAATAATAAATTAAATCTAATTGGATCTATTGTAGTAATGCCGAGCAGGAAGCTAACTAATGAACCAGCTGAGGACCCCCGCCCAGGACCAACCATAACATCATGTGTTTTAGCGTAGTGAATTAAATCACTCACAATTAAAAAGTAGTCTTCAAAACCCATTTCAGTTATAACGCGATATTCATGTTCTAATCTTTTTGTATAGCGTTCATCATGATTTAATTCCATCTTTTTTAAACTTGATTGGAGTTGTGACCATAAATACTCTTTTGAAGAATTACCTGATGGTGCATCGAATTTAGGTAGTAAATTTTGATGATATTCTAAGCTTGCATTACATAAACTAGCTAGTTCAAGTGTGTTATTCCATACCTCTCTATCTATATTTAATGTTTCTAATTCATTTTGTTTAGGAAAATGTTCCCCAATATCTTCAGTATCATTAACCAGATCTATCTTAGTATTATTTTTAATTGCTTCAAGTGCTGGAATCGTCTCAACATCTTCTTGATTTAAGTATCGTGCATTTTTAAACCAAACTACTCTTATATTATTATAAAATGCTAAGTCGCTTGAATGATTTATAAATATATTTTGATGGTTTTGAAATTGTTCAACTATAGAATAATGAGATTGATTTGCTTGTTTAAATATGATTGCAAAATTTGTTGAATACTTTTTTAACCACTCAACTGATATAACCTCTTTTTGCTTCATTTTAATTGCAGAAGAGAGTTGAAATAGTGATCTTAAGCCATCATTATTTATAGCTAAAACCACAGTCTCAATTGTATACAAACCATCCGTAACGTTAACTGTCATTCCAAAAATTGGTTTAATATTGGCTTTAATACAAGCATCATAAAATTTTGGGAAGCCATATAAGACATTAGTATCAGTAATCGCTAATGTATCATAATGATTATTTTGTGCTTTTTTAACTACATCATTGATTCTCAAACTAGAATTTAATAAATCATATGTTGTATGAAGATTTAAATGAGCAACCATGAATGACTTCCTTTCTTAAATTTATAATTTCTGACGTAAAGCTTGTGCTAATTCTTCAAATTCATCCCAACTATAGACTGACACACCTGATGCATTTGGGTGGCCTCCCCCACCAAATTGATTAGCGACATCATTAATAGTGATCCCTTTAGATCGAATACGACATCTAATTTGATCTCCCTCATCTACACCAAACATCCATATTTTTAAACCGCTAATATCCGCAACTGTATTTACAAATTGAGAAGCTTCATTAGGCTGAATGTCAAACTGCTTTAAAACATCATTAGTTATTTTAATTTGACAATATTCATGTGAATCTGATAGTTCAAAATTTTGTAAAACATATCCTTGGAAAGGCATTAACTTAGGATCTTTTTCGGACATTTTATTTAATTCAGCATTGTGATTGAATGGATATGCCAATAATTGACTAGCAACTTCCATTGTATGAGGTGATGTATTACTAAATAAGAATCGCCCTGTGTCTCCAACAATACCTAAATACAATACTCGAGCTACATGTTCATCAATTATACTTAGATCATTAAAATGTGAGATGAAATCAAATATAATTTCACTTGTAGAAGATGCTTCAGTATTAACAAAATTTACATCACCATATTGATCAGTAGCAGGATGATGATCTATTTTAATTAATGACTGTCCATTTAAATATCTTTGATCATCAATACGTGGTGCATTTGCAGTATCACATACAATTACAAGTGCATCACTATATACACTGTCATCAATTTCATCTAAGTCTCCTATAAATGATAATGATGGTTCAGCTTCACCTGTAGCATAGATATTTTTTTCAGGGAATTTTCGTTCAAGATATAACTTTAATCCAAGTTGTGAGCCATAAGCGTCTGGATCAGGTCTCACATGTCTATGAATAATAATTGTTTCTGCCTCTTTAACTCTTTGCATGATTTCATTAAAAATTTCTACCATTGTTATATCTCCTTAAATTAGATTTATTACTTTAAAATTAAATACTTTGCATATCTTCAAACATCTGACAAATTATCATTGCATTTGCGACTTTTTCATTACCACTTACCATCGCGACTTCCAATTTTGCAAAGTTCCTTCCAACATCGAGCATGTCATATTGTACTCTAATTGATGCTTCAATTGGCACAGTTTTAATATAGATGATATTTAAACTTTCAATCATAACATCTACCTTTTTATATTTTCGCAATTCATGCTTTATTGTTTCTTCAATAATAGCGACAAATACAGCCTTACTTAATGTTCCATATTGATTGGTTAATAACGGAGAAACCTCAACCGAAATGTCACTTTGTGAAATCGTAATATGTTTCGCTATTTGATCATTAATCGTCTCACCTATTTGAGGTTGTCTGCCAATAAGTTGCATCGCTTTTAATACGTCATCTCTCGTTATTACACCTATTGCTCTTTTATTCTGAGTTACGGGTAATATCTCAATCCCTTCCCAAATCATAATGTGAGCACAACTCGCTACCGTAGTATTTAATTCAACATTGATAGGACGTTTCGTCATTACTTTAGCAATGGTATCATCCGAGTTCATTTGGATGACTTCCTTACTCGTAACGATACCAACTAATCGCCAATCTTTATCTACAACTGGAAACCTTGAATGACCTGTAACTTTGGCACGTGATTTATAATCTTCAATACCCATTTCATCAAAAATTACCGTCATATCGTTAATTGGTTTCACTATATCTTCAACTATTAAAATTTCTTTTCTAATCATTTGATTATACATTGCTCTATTGATAATATTCGCTACAAGAAATGTATCATAATTTGAAGACAGGATTGGTAAATCATGATTATTAGCATAATCAATAATTTTTTGTGTCGTTTTAAAACCTCCAGTAATAAGTACGCCACTACCTCTTTTTAACGCTTCTAACTGAACATCCGGCCTATTACCTACGATTAACAATGTATGATGACTTAAATATTTAACCACATCTTTAAGTTCCATTGCACCTATCGCAAATTTTGAAACACTTTTTGTTAATCCATTTTTGCCACCAATGATATCTCCATCAATGATATTTAAAATTTCATTAAACGTAAGGTTCTCAATCTCCTCACGATTCTTTTTATCAATACGTACTGTACCTACTCTATCAATGGTAGTTACTAACCCAAGTTGTCCGGCATCTTTTATAGCTCTATATGCCGTCCCCTCAGATACTTTCATTACTTTGGCAACTTTCCTGACAGAAATTTTTTGGCAAACATTTAACGATTCTATGTATGCTATGATTTGTTCATGTTTAGTCATTGATAATACCTCTTTATAATGTACAGTGTTTTATTTATTATAACTTTTTAATCATAAAAAATCGATTTAGAAAATGTAAATTAATTAGTTTTAGAAACGCTTCATCAGTTTGATTTTTTATTAATTAATAAATCAAGTTATGTTAATTAAATCTTTAATTATTTTAATTATATACATTGGTAAAATTAAAACATTTTATATATAATTGTTTATGAGGAGGGATGACCTATGTATAAAAATATTTTATTAGGTGTAGATACTCAATTAAAAAATGAGAAAGCGTTGAAGGAAGTATCAAAATTAGCAGGTCCAGATACCGTAGTAACTATTTTAAATGCGATTGGCGAACAGGATGCACAAGCATCAATTAAAGCTGGTACGCATATTAATGAATTGACTGAAAAACGTAGTCAATTGCTAGAAAAAACACGAACTACTTTAGAAGACTATGGCATTGATTATGATCAAATCATCGTACGTGGTAACCCTAAGGACGAATTAGTGAAACACGCTAATAGTGGTAAATATGAAATCGTCGTATTAAGTAACCGTAAAGCTGAATCTCAGAAAAAATTCGTATTAGGTAGTGTAAGTCATAAAGTAGCAAAACGTGCTACCATCCCTGTACTGATTGTAAAATAGTTAGTAAAATTTCAAAAGATGCGTCAAAATAATAGCACAAAGATGATTGTTCATGTATAAATCACCTTTGTGCTTATTAATTTCATTAAACTAATTAATCACTTCATATTTATTTAAAATCTATTAAAATGATACAGACTCACCAGGTTCTAATATTTGTACTTCACCTTCATGTACTGCATCCTTAAATTGTTGTGGATCTTGTTCAATTAATGGGAAAGTATTGTAATGAACTGGAACTGAAATCTTAGGTTTAACAAATTCATTAATTGCATAACTTGCATCATCAATACCCATAGTAAAGTTATCACCAATTGGGACAAAACATACATCTACAGGGTGTCTTTCAGCAATTAACTTCATATCACTAAACAATCCTGTATCACCCATGTGATAAATCGTTTTACCTTCAACTTCTAGTATAAGTCCCATTGGCATTCCTAAGTAAACAGGGATACCATCTTCATGTGTGAAACTTGAACTATGGAAAGCTTGAACATATTTAACGCTACCGAAATCAAATTTAGCTTTGCCACCGATATTCATACCATGAACATCTTCTACACCATGATAAGTACTTAAATACCCTTGTAATTCAGCAGAACCTATAACCGTTGCGTGATTACGATTTGCTAATTCAACTACATCGCCAAAGTGATCAGCATGACCATGAGTTAAAATTATATAGTCTACATCTAATGTTTGTTCATCTAAATCACATTTGTCATTACCCGAAATAAATGGATCTACAATTACTTTTTTACCATTACCTTCAAAATAAATCGTTGATTGCCCATGAAAAGAAAGTTTCATAATTATAGCCTCCTATTGCTTGATTATTATAATTATACCCTAGCTATTAAAGATATAACATGAAACTAAAATAATCGCTTATTATATTAAATAATTTTGAATTCTAAGCTGATTAGACGTAAAATTAACATAAATACTTAATGGAGATGATTGAATGAGTAAAATCGAAAAAATAACTAAACAATTACAACATGAACAAGCTGACGCTGCATGGATAACAACTCCTCTCAATGTATTCTACTTCACTGGGTATAGAAGCGAACCTCACGAGAGACTATTTGCACTATTAATTACAGCAAATGGAGATCAAACTTTATATTGTCCAAAGATGGAAGTTGAAGAAGTTAAGAATTCTCCATTTGAAGGAAAAATCATTGGTTACTTAGATACTGAGAATCCTTTTGAAATTGATCCGTTATCTTTTAATAAGTTATTGATTGAAAGTGAACACTTAACAGTAAAACGTCAACGCGAGTTAACTCAAAACTTTGGTGTTCAGCACTATGGCGATATTGATCAAACAATTAAAGAATTACGTAATATTAAAAACGAATCCGAAATTGAAAATATTCGCGAAGCGGCAAAGCTCGCTGACAAATGCATCGAAATTGGTACCGAATTCCTTAAAGTCGGTGTAACAGAACGTGAAGTAGTCAATCATATTGAAAATGAAATCAAAAAATTTGGTGTTAGTGAGATGAGTTTTGACACAATGGTATTATTTGGAGATCACGCTGCATCACCTCACGGAACACCAGGAGAAAGAAAACTAGTTAAAGATGAATATGTATTATTTGATTTAGGGGTTATATATAATCATTATTGTAGCGATATGACACGTACAGTAAAATTCGGAACCCCTTCTGAAGAAGCTCAAACAATTTATAATATTGTTTTAGAAGCAGAAACCAATGCAATTGAGGCAATTAGAGCAGGCGTCCCTTTACAAGATATTGATAAAATCGCTAGAGACATTATAAGTGATGCTGGATACGGTGATTATTTCCCTCACAGATTAGGACATGGCCTTGGTTTAGAAGAACATGAATATCAAGATGTTTCAAGTACAAATTCAAACCTACTTGAAGCGGGAATGGTTATTACGATAGAACCTGGTATATATGTACCTAATGTTGCTGGCGTACGTATTGAAGATGATATTTTAGTAACTGAAAATGGTTATGAAATACTAACACACTATGATAAATAAAAATTAAAAATCCAGTTGAGTTAATAGTAAAATAACTATGTACTCAACTGGATTATTTATATTAAATCAATTATTAATCTTCTTTTAATGCATCTTCAACAGATGTGTATTCTAAACCGAACGCTTCAGCTACACCTTTATGAGTTACATGACCTTTGTACGTATTTAAACCTAAAGATAATGCGTGGTTTGCTTTGAATGCTTCACGGTAACCCTTACTTGCTAATAATTGCGCATAAGGTAATGTTGCATTATTTAATGCAATTGTAGATGTACGAGGTACTGCACCTGGCATATTCGCAACTGCATAGTGAACAACACCATGTTTTACATATGTTGGATCATCGTGTGTCGTAATTTTATCTGTAGTTTCAAAAATACCACCTTGGTCAATAGCGATATCAACAATCACTGAACCATCTTTCATTTGTTTAATCATATCTTCAGTTACCAAGCTAGGTGCTTTTGCACCAGGGATTAATACGGCACCAATAACTAAATCACTTTCTTTTACTGCATTTTCAATATTTAATGGGTTAGACATAATTGTGTTCACACGGCCATCAAATAAATCATCTAATTCAGCTAATCGTTTAGGGTTTACATCTAAGATTGTAACATTAGCACCTAAACCTAGTGCGATTTTAGCCGCATTTGTACCAGCTTGACCGCCACCGATGATAGATACTTTACCTTTTGGTACTCCAGGAACGCCTCCAAGTAAAATACCCATTCCACCGTTAAATTTTTGTAGGAATTGTGAGCCAACTTGAGCAGACATACGTCCTGCAACTTCACTCATTGGTGTTAATAATGGTAATGAACGGTCAGGTAATTGAACCGTTTCATAGGCAATACCTACGACTTTATTATCAACTAGCGCTTGAGTTAATTTTTCTTCATTAGCAAGATGTAGGTATGTAAATAAGATGAGTCCTTCTTTGAAATATTTATACTCTTCTTCCAATGGTTCTTTAACTTTAATAACCATTTCTACATCCCATACAGATGACTGTTCAGATACAATGTCAGCACCTGCATCTTTGTAATCTTTATCTTCAAAGAATGAACCTAAACCAGCATCTTTCTCAACAAGTACTGTATGTCCTTGCTCAACTAATGCATGTACACCACTTGGTGACAAACCAACTCTGTTTTCGTTATTTTTTATCTCTTTTGGAATACCAATTTTCATTCCATCCACCTCCATCACTATCGTAACGCTAAACCAATGAAAGCGCAATCAGAAAAAGTACATATTATTGTTAAAATATAAAGAGTAAAAATTCTGAAATTTGTGGTAATATATAAGTAAGAAAAGCTAAGGGGGTTATTAAGATGTTAACATACAAAAACATTTTAATCGCAGTTGATGGTTCACACGAAGCTGAGTGGGCTTTCAATAAAGCAGTAGACGTAGCTAAACGTAATGACGCTAAATTAACTATAGTGAACATTATCGATTCAAGAACGTATTCTTCTTATGAAGTATACGATGCACAATTCACTGAGAAGTCTAGAAGTTTCTCTGAAGAATTATTAAAAGGTTATCAAGAAGTTGCAACGCGTGCTGGAGTAACTAACGTTGAAACTCGTTTAGAGTTTGGTTCTCCTAAAGCAATTATCCCTAAAAAATTAGCAAGTGAATTAGGTGTAGATTTAATTATGTGTGGTACTTCAGGTTTAAATGCCGTTGAAAGATTTATTGTCGGTTCTGTATCTGAAGCAATTGTACGTCACGCACCATGTGATGTATTAGTAGTGCGTACAGAAGAAATTCCTGAAGATTTCCAACCTGAAGTTGCAACTCCAGAATTTAGAAAACAATATTCATAATAGTTATATCTAACTATTCATTTACAAAGTGAGTTTAATATGGCGATAAGGTCTTTGACTTTATCGTCATTATTTATTTGTCACAATTTTATTTAAAAAAGACAACATACATTGTCCAATTACAATGCATGTTGTCAGTATTAATAAATTATAATTCGCCAAATTTAACTGTATCTCTAGCAATCATAACTTCTTCATTTGTTGGAATAACAATAACTTTAACTGGTGAGTGTGGGTAATTGATAAATCCTTCTTCACCACGGATTGTTTCATTTTTCTTAGGATCCCAATAGATGCCCATGAATTCTAAGCCTTCTAATACTTTAGCACGAACTGTTGAAGAGTTTTCTCCTACACCAGCTGTAAATACAATGACATCCACGCCATGCATTCTTGTAGCATAAGAACCAATATATTTATGAATTCTTGAAGCAAATACGTCTAGTGCTAATTGTGCACGTTCTTTTCCTTCTTCTGCATCACTTTCAAGGTCACGTAAGTCACTTGATGTACCTGAAATACCAAGTAGACCTGATTCTTTGTTTAATACATTAAGAACTTCTTCGGCGTTTTGACCAGTCTTTTGCATAATGAATGGAATTAATGCAGGGTCGATATTACCTGAACGTGTACCCATTGTTACACCCGCTAATGGAGTGAACCCCATTGATGTATCGATTGATTCACCACCATCGATGGCAGCAATTGATGCACCATTACCAATATGACAAGAGATAATGCGTAACTCTTCAATTGGTTTATTCATGATTTCAGCAGCACGTTGTGATACATATTTGTGACTTGTACCGTGGAAACCATATTTACGAATGCCATAATCTTTATAGTATTGGTAAGGTAAGCTATATAAATATGATTGTTCTGGCATTGATTGGTGGAATGAAGTATCAAACACTGCTACATGAGGAATGTTTGGTAATAATTTTCTGAATGCACGGATACCCATTAAGTTAGCAGGGTTATGCAATGGTGCTAATTCACTTAATGATTCAATTTGTTCTTCCACTTTATCTGTAACTAATGCAGACGTTGGGAATAACTCACCACCGTGCACGACACGATGTCCTGTACCAGCAATATCATTAATGTCATCAATGATGCCATGTTGTTTGAAACTGTCTAACATGATGTTAATAGCTTCTTCATGATCCTTGATATCTTTAACATCTTTAATTTTTTCACCATTCACTTCAATTGTGAAGATTGAATCTTTAATACCGATACGTTCGATTAAACCTTTTGTTACTAGAGTTTCTTCAGGCATTCTTATTAGTTGGAATTTTAAAGAAGAACTACCAGCGTTAATCGCTAAAACTAAACTAGACATATATTATTGTCCTCCAATTTATTAATTAATATCCATATTTATTTAACCATTAATACAGCCATAATTCAAGAATATCACAGTTTATTTTTGAGGATGATTGTCTTTCATCCAAGTATTTAATTCACCAATAAATCCTTGGAATTGATTAGGATTTTTAAAATCAGGAATATTTGCTAATAACACTTCAACTGGCTTAGTCTCATTCGATTTTTTCTTTTGTAAAATCAATATTGATTTACGCGCATTTTCGTTCTTAAATAACGTCTTAGGTAAATTTAAAAATGCTTGCATTTCTGTTTCTGTAGCAATGAAATTTTCTAACTGTTTTACATTGTCATTCTCAAAAATATTACTTGGAACTACTAAAAATGCGAAACCAGATTGTTTTAAGGCAGTAATTGCTTGTTCAATTAGTAAATAATGTGAATAGCTATTCCCTTCTTTAAAACCTAATTGCATTTCATGACTTCGTTCATCTAGAGGATAATATCCTATCGGTAAATCACCAATAACAATATCCGCTTCTTCTAAAGGTAACGGCATAATTGCATCCTGAGGATAAACATCAAACGGTATCTCCAAGAAATTTGCTAAATGTACACTAACTCTTGAAAGTACCGGATCAACTTCAATAAGATGATGCATTATTGTAGTATCCTTAAGCACTTCATTAACAGATGCACTTAAATGGCCTGCACCACTAGCGATATCTACAACATGTAATTCTTCGTTGTTTTCAGTAAATTTTTGAACTAAAAATCCGAGAATTAAACCTATAGAATCGGGTGTTATTTGGTGATTGGCTTGAATTGTTTCTTCTTGCATTAAACTTAAATAAGCGAACTGAAATGCTTTTCTACGATCTTGTAATGTGGCTTGTTCTAGTAATTCACGTTTATTACTATAAACATCTTCCATTGCTAATCCTAAATTCTCAATAAAACTTTGACCGTTTTGTTCATTTAAAACTTTAGCTTTTTCATCTAATGTTTTAAAAAGCTTTTCCATGATTGTTTGTTCTTCACTCATAAACTTAATCCTCTCCATTAAAAAAGTGTCCATTCGGTTTATTTCTTAAAAATAATCAACGCTAATTTAAAGTAGCATTTTTGAAATAAATATGGACACTTTTACGTTATATCTATCATCTAAAAATTGATATTAAATGTTGCGATATGCTTCTAATGCAGCATCAAAGTTAGGGAAATCAGTACCTTCGCTAACTAATTCTTTATATACAACTTTGTCATTGCTATCTAATACAAATACAGAACGAGCTAATAATCTTAACTCTTCCATAACGACACCATATTGTTGACCAAATGATAAGTCTTTATGGTCACTTAAAGTGATAACGTTATCTAAACCATTTGATGCACACCATCTTTTTTGAGCAAATGGTAAATCTGCAGAAATCGTTAAAACAACACCGTCTTCTTGCGCCGCTTCTTCATTAAATTTACGAGTTTGTTGGTCACACACACCTGTATCAATAGAAGGTACAACGCTGATTAATTTCTTTTGACCTTTATAATTTTCTAAACTAACTTCATTTAAATCGTTATCTAATACTTTAAAGTCAGGAGCATGTTGCCCTTCTGATACTTCAGAACCAGCTAAATGAATTGGATTATTTTTAAAAGTAATTTGTGTCATGATGAAATGACCTCCTATAATTTTTATCATTATATTGTTATCATACGACAGTGGTAAAACTTAAATCAATCATTTAAAACTGAATCATATCTAATGTTGAAGCAGTTGTAAAATGTAGTCATATGTGTTTTTCAAAATTAGAACTGCTGTAACGATAATAAAAAGTATCTTTACATAACCAACACCTTTGCTTATGGCAAATTGTGCACCTACATATGAACCTATAATCATACTTACAGCCATAATTAAGCCATACACAAAATCAACCTGGCCTAAGATAATAAAAAGAACTAATGCACCTAAATTAGAAGCAAAATTTAAGACTTTCGCATTACCTGCTGCACTCAAAAAATCAAATCCAAACATAAGCAAAACAAATAACATAAAAGAGCCAGTGCCTCCACCTAAGAAACCATCATAAAAGCCAATTATTAACATTAAAGATACAAAAATGACAGCTTTACCAATTGTTAGCTTAGAAAATGTGCGCACATTTCCCCAATCTTTTTTCATAATTGTATATATCAGTACAAGGCTCAATATAATGATAATTAAAGGCTTTAAAATTTGTGCAGGCAACATAGTAGCTAAACTAGCACCGCCTGCTGCAAATATAAACACAAATGGAAATAACTTAAGTACAATATTTAAATCTACTTTGCCTGAACGTATAAACTTAATTGCACTTGTAAGCGATCCAAATGAACTGGCTAATTTGTTAGTACCAAGCGCCAATGAAGGTGGCATTCCTATAGCTAATAAAGCTGGTGTTGAAATTAGGCCCCCACCACCTACTACTGCATCGATAAAAGCAGCTAAAAATCCAAATGCTATAATAATTAATATAATATTTAGCGTTATCTCCATGATGCATATCCCCTTTGTTCTTAATACTTGATTATTCTATTTTAGAATAACTCATCAATTAATGCATCAGTGTTTTGGTCTTTTTCGCTCTTATAATCTTTATTAATAGTTAATGTTTCAATATTATCTGCTGCACGTTGAACCATTTCATCGAAGTTAAATACACTTTCATATTTAATTACTTTATCAAAATCTGGTTCAGTTACAGGATTTTTAGGAGTGAAAATAGTACAACAGTCTTCATAAGGTTGAATCGAAACATCAAATGTACCAATCTCTCGTGCTTTCTTGACAATATCTTCCTTATCAAGCGAAACAAGTGGTCTTAAAATCGGAGTAGAAGTCACATCATTAATTGCGTACATACTCTTTAATGTTTGACTTGCCACTTGTCCTAAATTTTCACCGTTAACAATCGCATTAGCCCCAACTTTTTCTAATACAATATCCGCTACACGTAACATCATGCGACGCGTAGATGTCATTGTGTATCTAGGATGAACTACTTTATTTATTTGTTTTTGTAATTCTGTAAATGGCACTATATGCAATTTTATTGGTCCCACTCTTTCAGAGAGGATACGTGTAAGTTCAATCACTTTGTCTTTAGCTTTTTCACTAGTAAAAGGTGGACTATGGAAATGAATCGCTTCTATATAAACACCACGTTTCATAATTTCCATCCCAGCTACTGGAGAGTCTATGCCTCCTGACAACATTAAGAGTGTTTTACCGCCAGTGCCAACTGGTAAACCACCAGCACCTTCATAAATTTGTGTGAATACATACACACCATCCATTCTTACTTCAACTCTTACGTTATAATCGGGTTGTTTCACATCAACCGATATATCTTCAGTTGCTTGTAAAATCGCACCTCCAAGTTCACGTTGTAAAGCATATGTGTCCATTGGAAATGACTTATCTACACGTTTAACATCAATTTTGAATGTCTCTCCCGGTTTAAAATCTTGAGCTAAATCAACACATAATTTTTTTATTTCATCTAATTCTTGAGAGGTTTTATGAACAGGACTAATAGATTTAATACCAAATATTTTAGTTAAACGATTGATTACCTCCTGTGCATCTGCTTCTTCAGTTAATGAGATATACATTCTATCTCTCTTGCCTTTAACATGCGTTCCTTCTATAGTTTGTAAAGACTTAATGACGTTATCTTTCAAAGCATTTACAAACTTTTTCCGATTTGTTCCTTTTAAAGTTAGTTCACCATATCTAACTAATAAATGATCAAACTCCATTTACTTTAACAACTCCTTAATTTCTTTGTATATCGTTTCAAATTTCACTTTAAATTGATCAATATCTTCTTGAGTAGTCATATCTCCTAAGGATAATCTAATACTTCCTTCAATTTTATTATCCGGGAGTCCCATTGACATTAAAACTTCATTTAGTTTTCCTCTTTTAGATGAGCAAGCGCTTGTAGTTGAAACCATGATATCCAATTTAGAAAATGCATTAACTAAGACCTCACCCTTCACACCTGGAAACGCAATATTTAATATTTGCGGTGCACAATCCAAAGGAGAATTGATATATACACCTCTAAACTCTTTTAAAAATTCACGTAATTCATGGTTGTAATCACTTAATCGTTGATGACGTTCATTTAAATTATCTATTGCTAAAGTTATTGCTTTAACTAGTGACACATTCATCGGTAAGTTCACTGTTCCACTTCTTACGCCGTATTCTTGTCCTCCGCCGTGAACAATAGGTTCTAATTTATCTTTATTATCAATTAATAGGAGACCCTGTCCTTTTAGTCCATTAAATTTATGACCACTAAAGCTTACACTATTAACACCTTCAAGGTTCATTGTTACTTTTCCTAAAGCTTGAACTGCATCAACGTGTAAATGTGCTTTAGGATAATCTTTTAATATGTCCACTATTTCATCAATAGGTTGAATTTGACCCATAATATTATTCACATACATACAAGAAACAAGACCGACCTTGTCATTCATCAATGAAGCTAAATGTTCAATATCAACACGGCCATCCGCATTAACATCAACATATTTTAATACAAACCCATCTTCTTCTAAATATCTCATAACTTCTAAGACAGATGGATGTTCTAAAACGGAAGTAATAATTTCATTTGCAAATTGCTTTTTACGATAAGCAATACCTTTTAAAGCTATATTATTCGATTCAGTGGCACCACTTGTGAAAATAACATCTGTTTTTTGTCCTATAGATAGCATTGATGATATACGTTCCTTTGCTTGTAGAAGCACCTTCTCCGCTTGCAACCCCCACTTGTGAGGACTATTTGGATTGAAATAAACAGTTTCATTTACTTTATTAAATGAATCGAGTACATCTTTATGAGGCTTTGTAGTGGCTGCATTATCAAAATAGATCACTTAAAACACTCTCTTTCATTCTCTATTAAATTATTTATTTACCCTTAGTAAATTTATCTTTTATAGACATATTATTCAAAAATAGATACTAAAGCATTATACTATTTTTAAATAAAAATAAAAGGCGTCGAACTCAAATTAAATGATTTTGAGTTGAAAACTTATTTAGCATTATTTATTAAGCGTTCTGAATTAAAGTAACTCCCCCTTGAATTCAATAACTTACTATAACTTTAAACAAATCAAAAAAGATGGGATAGAATTCATTACGAATTCATTATCCCACCTCAAAATAGACTACTATTTATTTGCTTTAACCTAACATTTATTACTTACCAAAGTTATAAATTTTTATTGTCAATAAGACAAGCGTAATTAACCTTTGGCTACCTCATCTTCAATATATTTAGTAATTCCAGGTTCTACACTTTCAAGTGCTTGTTCTGAAATTTCAATTGATCGTTTGTAACGATTATTTTTAAACAAGCGTTCTGCTTCGTTTAAACTCTTATCTACATTATTATGATCTTTGCGATAACGGTTACCATATTGAATTAAACGTTCTGCGTATACGGCATTCACCAACACATCATTTGCTTCATCTTCAAAAGTATTCATTTGAATAACAATTTTGGCAACTTTATCTTTAAGTTGTTTTACGTGAATTGGACGTTCACTAAATTGATCATTAGTTTCACGAACTTCATGGTCAATTTCATTTTTCATAATAATGAATCTTTCTGGTACACTTGTTAAATTTGAAGCTAAAAGTCGACGATAAACTTCTTCTTTTTTAGATTGAATTCTTAAAAGATTATCTTCTGCCTCAGCTTCATCTTCTCTCAATTGAATAAGATGATTTTGTAATTTTTCTTGGTTCTCATTAATTACTTTAACGTGATCGTCTAAATATTCTAGGTTGTCTTTAACTTCGCTGTAACGTACAGCAGATTTAGCCATTTCTTTAAGAATTTCATCATATACAGCTACTAAATTTTGAATTTCGTTCTCATGTTGTCTAATGCTATGAACATCACTTTCATTTATGAAATAATTTTCACGAATATAGTCAATTTCTGTACGTAATGTGTAATTCATCTCACGTGCTTTGAACAATTCATCAGTAATTTGTTCTTTAGTTTCTTCCACTTCATTTTTAGCTTTAACTTCATGCTCAATCAAATCATACATTTCATCAAGCTTATCATTAATTTGTTCAAGTTTATCGTTTGCATTATCTAACTCAAGACGACTGATCATAGGTTCTACAAAATTCAACTCTGTCTTTAAGCTTTGTAGCGTACCATCGATTTTAACGTGATCTAGATCATAACCGTTCATCTTTAAGTCGCGACAACCATATTTCAAATCTTGAAATTGTCCAGGTAGTTCTTTTTGGGCTTCTCTAATTAGTTCTGGAATTTCATCCATATACTTTTGGACTTCATTCATAGATTCATTTAGACCCATAATGTGGTTATGTGCTTGAACGTAATTACCTTCTTCTTTAAGTTCTTCATACTGTTCAAGTTCTGGCTCAAATGATTCAATTCTTTTTTCAAGTGGTGAAGCTGCATCGCCGAACTGATGTCTGTTAGCTAACACATCACGCTTCATTTCTCGATAATTAGTCTTGCACTTTTCATAAACTTGTTCATTTTCCTTATGTAAAGAAACAATTTCATTAACGTCTTCAACTTGTTGTTGATACCCAGCTTCATATTTATCCATTAATTCATGTGCATCATCAATGTCACTTTGAGCTCCAGAAAATTGAAACTTATCAAGTTGAATTTCAGCATCGTGGATTTTTTCCTCTACAGGTGCTAAATAGTTATTTGTATAGTCTAAGGTGTCTCTCTTAAAGGCATCATATTTTTTTCTAGTTTCACCTTTTAAATTTAATTCAGAAAGTTGTTTTAAATTTTCTTCAAAAGGTAATCTTTGAACTTTTAACTTACGTTCTTCAGCTTCTTCAACAATTTTTCGTTTATTAGAACGTAAATAAAACATGATTCCTACAATGATTAAAACAATGATAATTATTGCTAATATTGTGTATAAAACCATCTCATTCTCCTCCTATATTATCATTATTATAACGCAAATACCGCTTTCATTAAAATAGTAAATGAATGAATTGATAGAATAAATTTTTCCATTTATACTTTTATTAAAAATAACAAAATGAGGTAAGCATATGCCATTGATAAAAGAAACAAATTATAATTTATTAACGAAACAGCTTCAAAGTTTAATCGAAGACGAACAGAACCTTATCGCAATTCTAAGCAATACATCAGCTATATTAAATGATAATTTAGATCAAATTAATTGGGTTGGTTTTTATCTAATTGAAAATGAAGAACTCATTCTTGGACCCTTCCAAGGTCATCCAGCTTGCGTTCATATTGCAATTGGCAAAGGTGTCTGTGGTACTGCAGTTGCAGAAGATAAAACTCAGTTAGTTAAAGATGTACACGCGTTCCCAGGCCACATTGCTTGCGATGCAAATAGTAAATCAGAAATAGTTATTCCAATTCATGTCAATGATGAAATAATTGGGGTTCTAGATATTGATGCACCTATCACAGATCGATTTACTAATGAAGACAAGGAAGGTTTAGAAGTTATTGTCAAAGTTATTGAAAAACAGCTAACTAAATAACTAAAAAGTATTGACACTTTGTAAAATACTGTTACAATGAACTTTGTGTGAATTAACGAAAATAGCAGTTGCATATCAATAAGCTCTATGTTGTTCCCGATGAGGACGTGTCGCGTAACTGACGCTATAAGGTGAAGACACATAAAACAACATATCCTATTGGGCATGCAACACTCTTTTTTGTTTATTCATAACAACAAAAAAGAAAAAGGAGGAGTCTTAATATGGCTCGATTCAGAGGTTCAAACTGGAAAAAATCTCGTCGTTTAGGTATCTCATTAAGCGGTACTGGTAAAGAATTAGAAAAACGTCCTTACGCACCAGGACAACACGGTCCAAACCAACGTAAAAAATTATCAGAATATGGTTTACAATTACGTGAAAAACAAAAATTACGTTATTTATATGGAATGACTGAAAGACAATTCCGTAACACATTTGACATCGCTGGTAAACAACACGGTGTACATGGTGAAAACTTCATGATTTTATTAGCTAGTCGTTTAGACGCAGTTGTTTATTCATTAGGTTTAGCTCGCACTCGTCGTCAAGCACGTCAATTAGTTGGTCACGGTCACGTTGAAGTTGATGGTCGTCGTGTTGATATTCCATCATATTCATTAAAACCTGGTCAAGTTATCACTGTACGTGAAAAATCACAAAACTTAGACATCATCAAAGAATCTGTTGAAATTAATAATTTCGTACCAGAATACTTAGACTTTGATGCAGATAGCTTAAAAGGTACTTTCGTACGCTTCCCTGAACGTAGCGAATTACCAGCTGAAATTAATGAACAATTAATCGTTGAGTACTACTCAAGATAAGTTCATGATAATGAACAACCACCCTTCCTTATGGAATGGGTGGTTTTTTTATTCATAGATGATCTAAGTGATTTTATAATCTAAAGATATCCTCTGGTAAATCAGAAATAATGCCATCTACGCCAAGGTTGATAAGTTTTTTAGCGTCTTTCGGTTTATTCACAGTATATGGAATAACCTTCAATGATTGACTATGTGCATTTTTTATAAATCTAGAATTAACTAATTTGTAATTAGGATTAATAAAATTTGCATAATCAGATATTTCTTCAAAATTTGGAGATTTATACCAATATTTCTTTCTACTAATAAGCAGCCCTAATTGATACTCACTATCCAATGAGTTTAAACGTTTCACACAATCTTCATCAAAAGATTGAATGATTGCTTTGTATTTAGGAACTTTATATATTTCTAAAGCATTCAATACAGCTTCTTCAATTCCTGGATATTGATGTGGAACTTTAATCTCAATAAGTAACTTTTTTGAAAAATTTTTAATTAAGGATAACACCTCTTCAAATGTCGAAATCTTAGTATTTTGAAAGGATTTATCATGTTTTACTCCAAAATCAAATTTTAACAATTCTTCAAGTGTATAGTCTTTTACTTTTCCTTCACCATTCGAAGTTCGATTAATAGTGTCATCATGTATAACAACCAAATGATTGTCTTTACTGAAATGTACATCTATTTCTAACATATCAACATGTTGCATTAAAGCCGCCTTAAAACCAACAAGAGTATTTTCTGGAAAATGATTAGATAAACCACGATGAGCAACTATTTGAAATGCTTGATTAGGTTTATTAATTTTCATAAAAGTCACCTTTCTTTAATTATGTCACACTTTAAACTACACTTAAAATACCATATTATAAGTGGAGGTTAAACATAAATGGTTAAGCATGATTTTAAAGTACAAACAAAATGGCGTGGTGGAAGAGAAGAAGTTGGAACTGTTAATGGAGACATTATTTCTGAACAAATTTCTATACCTGCACCGCTCGGTGGTAATGGAGTAGGTACAAATCCCGATGAATTATTAGTTTCAGCTGCATCGTCTTGTTATATCATCTCATTGGCAGCAACGTTAGAAAGAGCAAAATTTACCGACATCAATCTGATAAATAATTCAGTAGGTACTGCCCTATTCGAGAATGGTAAGTTTAAAATGGTAACAATAACACATTATCCTAAAATTTCAGTGACTGCGGAAGACAAAGAGAATCTTGAGAAAAGGCTTCCTAAATTATTAGAAATAGCTGATAATAATTGTATGATTTCGAATTCTATACGTAATAATGTAGAAATTAAAATTCAAGCGTCAATTCAATAATTGTTAAAATTGCGCTAGTTTCACCATGAATCTCATATAAACATGGTGATTACTCTTTTAAATTATCAGAATATTTGGTAAAATGATTAAATCTTATACCGTGGGAGGAAATTTAATGAATTATTATGAACCACTTTTATTAACACCAGGACCTACTCCAGTTCCAAAGGAAATCAATCATGCTTTAGGTTTACCTATGGTTGGTCACCGTTCACCAGATTTTGAATCTATAGCTAAAAAAGCATTTAACAATTTAAAACCCATTTTTGGTACAGAAAATGAAGTTATGATTTTAACATCAAGTGGCACTAGTGTCTTAGAAGCAAGTATGTTAAATATAGTTAATCCCGATGATCATTTTGTCGTTATAGTGTCAGGCGCATTTGGCAATCGCTTTAAACAAATTGCTGAGACATACTATAAAAATGTACACATATATAATGTGGAATGGGGACAATCCATTGATATTAAAGAATTCATAACATATCTTAACAATTTAAATCATCAAATCAGTGCTGTATTTACTCAATTCTGCGAAACGTCAACAGCTGTCCTACATCCTGTAGGTGAACTTGGTAAAGCATTGAAAACATTCAATCAAGATATCTACTTTGTTGTAGATGGTGTGAGTTGTATTGGTGCTGTAGATGTTAATTTAGAGCGTGACTACATAGATGTGTTAGTTTCTGGGAGTCAAAAAGCAATTATGTTGCCACCTGGTCTAGCATTCGTAGCTTATAATGATCGTGCATTGAAACGTTTCAAAGAAGTGACTACACCACGCTTTTACTTAAATTTAAATAAATACTTTGACTCACTTCAACAAGATTCTACTCCTTTTACACCAAATGTCGGGTTATTTAGAGCAGTAAACGCTTATGCTGAATTAATTCATTCTGAAGGATTTGAAAATACCATTAAACGTCACTATATTATTAGAGACGGTCTAAGATTAGCTTTAAATGCATTAGATTTGGAACTTTTAGTAGAAGATGATTTCGCTTCCCCTACGGTAACATCATTTATACCAACATCCAAAGATGAATTAACTCATATTAAATCAACTTTAAAAACAAGATTTAATATTACAATTGCTGGTGGTCAAGGTAAATTGAAAGGAAAGATTTTACGTATCGGACATATGGGTAAAGTCTCACCTTTCGATATGCTTTCAGTGATAAGTGCTTTAGAGATTATACTTACAGATTACCGTCAAACGAATTATATTGGTAGAGGCTTAACAAAATTTTCAGAGGTGATTCATAGTGAAGCATAATATTCTAGTGTCAGACCCTATTTCAACAGATGGATTACAAAGTTTATTAAACCATTCTGATTTTAACGTCGATATTAAAACGGATTTAGATGAACAATCACTATTAGATATTATAGGTGATTACGAGGGTTTAATTGTTCGTAGTCAGACGCAAGTTACTCAACAAGTCATTGAAAAGGCTAGTAATTTGAAAGTTATCGCCCGTGCTGGCGTTGGCGTAGACAATATTGATATTGACGCTGCTACTCTCCAAGGTATTTTAGTCATTAATGCACCTGATGGTAATACTATTTCTGCAACTGAACATTCAGTAGCTATGATTTTAGCGATGGCTAGAAATATTCCTCAAGCGCATGCATCTTTAAAAAATAAGGAATGGAATAGAAAAGCGTTTAAGGGGGTCGAACTTTATCAGAAAACATTAGGTGTCATAGGTGCAGGACGAATAGGTATTGGTGTAGCACAACGTCTTCAAAGTTTCGGTATGAAAGTGTTAGCTTATGACCCTTATCTTACTGAAGATAAAGCACAGCAATTAGGCGTTAAACTTGCTACCATAGATGAAATAGCTAGACAAGCTGATTTTGTAACAGTTCATACGCCATTAACACCTAAAACAAGAGGTATTGTGAATGCTGATTTCTTTTCAAAAGCAAAACCAACATTGCAAATTATTAACGTCGCAAGAGGCGGTATCATCAATGAAGATGATTTATTAAATGCACTAAATAATAATCAGATTGCACGTGCTGCATTAGACGTATTTGAACATGAACCCCCTACCGATTCACCATTAATTGAGCATGATAAAATCATTGTTACGCCACACTTAGGTGCATCAACTATTGAGGCTCAGGAGAAAGTTGCAGTATCAGTGTCAGAAGAAATTATAGATATACTGGAAAACGGTAATGTAACACACGCAGTCAATGCGCCAAAAATTAGTTTCAATGATATAGATGAAATAACACAACAATGGATTGAAATAGGTGAGTTATCTGGTGAATTAGCCATTCAATTAATTGAAGGTGCACCGAGAGAAATCAAGGTGACTTTTAATGGTGATGTCGCTAAACAGGAAACTGACTTAATTACACGGTCAATTGTAAAACAAATTTTACAACAGGATTTAGGAGATCGTGTTAATATCATTAATGCTTTTGCACTTTTAAATGAACAAGGTGTAACACGTAACGTTGAAAAAAGAGCATCACAAGATACTTTTAGTAATTATATTCAAGTTCATTTAGTAAGTGATACGGAAGAAGTAAAAATTGGTGCCACGGTAATAGCTGGCTTTGGTGCTCGTATTGTACGTATTAATGATTACTCTGTTGACTTTAAACCTAATGCCTATCAACTTGTTTCTTATCATGGTGACAAGCCTGGTATGGTCGGTTTAACTGGTCAGCTACTAGGTAGACATAATATTAATATTGCATCAATGTCACTTGGCAGAAATATACAAGGAGGCCAAGCGATGATGGTATTATCAATTGATCAACCTGTTACTGAGGATATTATCAATGAACTATATGATGTGGGTGGTTTCGATAAAATATATGGAACTACACTCTCAGTTAAATAACTAATCTTTTTGAAGAATCACGACTATATCTACTTGAAATAATTATGCCCCTCTATGATGGATTTTACTTCATCACTGAGGGGCGTATTAATACTAATGATTTAATATCAATTTATGGTGAATTAACCTTACAATAAAATATTTTTAATCAAACCTATATGATCAACAATATAATCCGCTTCATGATGCTCCAATTCTTTACGAGCCTCTTGCCCTTTTAAACCTGTTAATGTTCCTATAAAAGTAGCACCTATTTGTTTAGCACAGAATAAATCAGCCAGTGAGTCACCAACAATGATTACATCTTCTTTATTTACAATTTGATCTTGTTGGCTAATGAATTGTTTATAATTCTCCTTGTTATTTCCATATAGAGTAGCAATATAGCAAAAAGGATTAGGCTTACCTAGAGGTATAAAGTCAGGATATTCATTTTCAGCTTCTATAACATCACTTGCAGTAACAATGTGATTATCTGAAAAGAACGCTTTTAAACCTAAAGATTCAAATGGAACTAATGTTTCAGTTCTAGGTCTACCTGTAGCTATTGCAAGATGATAGCCTCTTTCTTTTAAAGTACTAAGCAAGGACTTAATCTCTTCAACAGGTCTAAGAACAGTTTCGTGATAAATAAAACCATTAATGCCCTCAAGAATAGATGGCTTTTCTTCAACTTGCTTAAATAATTCAGAACCTAAGTATAATTCTTGGTATAAATCTCTTGCAACAAACCATAGAGGTCCTTTAAGTTTAAAGAAGCTTGCATCATTAACATTTAATTCTTCTCTAGCATATTGTTGCAACTCGGCATAAATATTATCTTTACCACCTTGACTTTGACTAATAAAATTCATAGGAAGTTCATAATCAATTCTAAAATTTTTGTTAATCATTGATTGAATTTCTTGAATACTTTTTACTGAAAAATGATTATCAGTTATTATGTCTTTAATCTCTTGAACTGTAAATTCTTTCATCAAATGGATAAAATGTATGCAAAAAACGACAAATAACATATCCCAATTTGAATTTAATCCCATTGATTTTAATCGATTAAGAATGATATCATCATTAAATACTTTACTGCGAATATCATTTATAGTTTCGTCACTTAACGCATTTAATTTAAATGATTTATCTAAACCTAAAAAATGTTCACTTTTGAGTAATGTCTCTATAGTTAAAGCTGATGTATCGAAACAACGTTCCTCACTTAAGAATACACCGTCTACATCAAACAAAATTGATTTCATGACTTTTCGCTCCATTATTTTTGAATATTCTGATACTTATAATCTTAACGTCTTATATCTCAATGTCAATAATAAAAAACTGATGAATTCTAGGTAGCCTCCTAAAATTCATCAGTTAATTGAACAACAGATATTTATCAATATGGTTATATCTTATCAAATCAGTAAGACATATTTTGTCTGTCTTAATACTTTTAAAAAATGAAACTATAAATTTTACATTTGCTTTTCAATTTCATCTGCGACTTGCTGTACATGAGTGCCAATTATAACTTGTGCTGAGTGTTGACCATTTTTGGTTACGCCTACCGCTCCTGCATTTCTAATTTTTTGTTCGTCAATAATAGAATTATCCTTTAATTCCATTCTTAATCTAGTAGCACAATTGGTTAATGTAGTAATATTTTCACTACCACCTAATCCTTCTAAGATTTGACTTGCTGTGTGATGATATTTGCTTTTACTTGTAGTTTCTGCCCCATCTTTCCCAGTCGTATTAACAGTTGGATCAGCTAATAAATTGTCACCACGACCAATTGTGTTGAGGTTAAAGATTTTAATGACAAATCTAAAGATAAAGTAATATAAAGCGAAGAATACAATGCCTTGAACTAAAATCATTAACGGATGATTAGCCACTGGATTGATTAGTGATAATGCGTAATCAATTAAACCTGCACTAAATGAGAATCCTGCTGTCCAATGGAATAGTGCAGCTATAAATAATGACAAACCGGTTAATAATGCATGGATTACAAATAATACCGGTGCAACAAACATAAATGCAAATTCAATCGGTTCAGTTACACCAACAATAAATGCAGAAATGGAACTTGCTATAAACCAACCATATACTTGTTTTTTCTGAGCAGATTCAGCGGTGTGATACATCGCCAACGCTGCAGCTGGCATACCAAACATCATAATTGGGAAGAACCCTGCTTGATATCGACCAGTAATACCTTTGATTGCATCTTGTCCAGTTTGGAATTTACCGATATCGTTAATTCCTGCTGTATCAAACCAGAACACAGCATTTAATGCATGGTGAAGCCCAGTAGGAATTAATAGTCGGTTAAAGAAGCCGTATAGGAATGCACCGAATGGTCCAAAACCAATTAGCCATTTACCAAAAGCTACAATTGCTGAATATATAAATGGCCAAGCAAATAATAAAATCGCAATTAAGAACGTACAATAGAAAACAGTCATGATTGGAACTAATCGCTTACCACTAAAGAATGATAACGCTGTTGGTAATTCAACATCACTGAATTTGTTATAACAATAAGCCGCGATTAATCCAATAATAATCCCTATAAACACATTTGAATTATCCATCTTACTAAATCCATCGTTCACAGCGCTTTCTTTTATATTAAATAATGGTGCTATAAACTCTGGAGATAAAACTTTTACAACCAGTGCATATCCTAATGCACCTGCTAAAGCCACTGCACCATCGTTTTTCTTAGCCATGCCTATTGCTACACCAATTGCAAAGATAAGCCCTAGTTGGCCTAGTATTGCTGTCCCCACAGTAGTGAAGAACAACGACACTGTTGGTAATAAACTTAATGCTTTAAGCAAATTACCTATACCTACGATAATTGCGCCAGCGGGCAAAACAGCTACTGGTAGCATTAAAGATCTACCTAAATTTTGAAAAAACTTAAACATTCTACTCACTCCCAAAACACGTATTATTCAAATAATTTATATATAACTAAGTTATGTATATAGTTCCTTTATTAATTTATCATAAATGTAAGCGCTTTTGATGTGTCAATTTTAAATCATTTTAAAAATATAATGAGCATATAGGTATCTAACACGTTAAAGCTCTTAAACATATAAATGTAAAATTTTAAATTTAAATAAGTTTATAAAAATAACAATTCACATATTAAACTCACCGAAATTAATTAAGTGTATATTTAAAAACAAAAACACCCTATTAAAATAACTATTAGAGTCATTAAATAGAGTGTTTATTGTTAATTAGTTACTATAATTTATTTTTCTAAACTATCTTGAATTAAGTGTAGTTCTTTTTGTAATTGTGCTGTACGTCTTTCAATTTCATGTGTTAAATAATCTATTTTTTCATTTCTTTTTAAATCTTTAGGAATATCTGATTGATAAATTGGCTCACCAAATTTAATAAGTGCCTGACCAGTAATTAAGCCATGTAATTTTTTAGGTCCTACATAGGCTGCTGGTAAAATTGGCGCTTTGCCTAACATTGCAATAGTTGAAGCGCCTCTTTTTAATGGAGCCCCTTCAGCTGATGTACGATGTCCCGTTGGGAAGATACCAACAGTTTTATTTTCTTTTAACAAATTAACTGGTCTTTTCAATGTACTTGGTCCTGGATTTTCACGGTCAACAGGAAAAGCATTCAATGAAGTTAAAAATTGTCCAAACCACTTGTTATTAAATAATTCCTTTTTAGCCATGTAATGAATTTCATTAGGAACTAATGCCATACCTAACATAATCACTTCATTATAACTTTCATGAGTACATGTTACTACGTATTTGTTATCTTTAGGTATATTCTCCTTTCCAATAACATACAATGATTTAGCCATTTTGACTAATATCAAATCTAATAGTCTACTTATAAATTGATACATCATGTCACCTGCTTATTGATTTCTATACTTTATTGATTTTATCATTATCCTTATTTATGAACAACTAATCAAAAGATACATCTAAAGTCTGATGGTGGATTACTGGCAAAATTTAATTAAACCTTTCATAATTAAATAAAGGGTTAATATTATAATGGAGGTTAAATATGTCTGAATTTAATCAAGAGAATCAATCAATTTATAACAACTATCAGCAACCTCAACCTGGAAAACCTAAATTCCCATGGTTTAAAACAATTATCGTTGCATTGATTGCTGGTGTGATAGGTGCTTTACTTGTCTTAGGTGCTAGTAAAATAATGGGTTTAGTTGGAATAGATAATGGTGGTGCCCAAGTTCAAGAAGCCAATAATAGTAAAGGTGGAAATGTATTAGACGGAAAAAGTGATAAATATAAATCTGTTAATGCAATGATTAAAGATGTATCACCTGCGATAGTAGGTGTCATTAATATGCAAAAAGCTAATGGTTTAGAAGATTTTTTACAAGGTAAATCATCATCCGAATCTGAAGAAGCAGGTATTGGTTCTGGTGTCATCTATCAAATCAATAATAATTCTGCTTATATTGTGACAAACACCCATGTGATAAGTGGTGCTTCTGAAATTAAAGTCCAATTACATAGTGGTAAACAAGTTAAAGCGAAGTTAATTGGGAAGGATACTGTATCAGATATAGCTGTCTTGAAAATAGATAATACTAAGGGTATCAAATCAATTAAATTTGCTAATTCTTCTAAAGTGCAAACAGGAGATAGTGTATTCGCTATGGGTAATCCTCTAGGTTTGGAATTTGCTAATTCAGTTACTTCTGGAATTATTTCAGCGAATGAGCGTACAATTGAGTCAAATACTACTTCTGGTGGTACTAAAGTTAACGTCTTGCAAACTGATGCTGCAATAAACCCTGGTAACTCTGGTGGTGCATTAGTAGATATTAATGGTAACTTGGTTGGTATCAACTCTATGAAGATAGCCGCTGAGCAAGTAGAAGGTATTGGTTTTGCTATTCCAAGTAATGAAGTTAAAGTAACTATTGAACAACTTGTTAAAAACGGTAAAATTGAACGCCCTTCTATAGGAATTGGTTTACTAAATTTAAGTGATATTCCTGATTCTTATAAAAAAGAATTAAACACAGATCGTGATGATGGTATTTATGTTGCTAAAGTAAGTCGCTCAAGTGAATTAAAAACAGGAGATATCATTACTAAAATAGATGATAAAACTGTAAAAGAAGATACTGATTTAAGAACTTATCTGTATCAAAATAAGAAGCCTGGTGAGACTGCTAAACTAACTGTTATACGTGATGGAAAAATGCTAACAGTTAATGTTAATCTAAAAAGCCAGTCCGATATATCATCTAATCAATCATCTGACTCTGAATCAGACAATAGTCGAAACAGTCAATTTATACAATAGTTTTTCTAACAAAAGAACAGAACATACTCATAAGGCTAGTAAATGATTATTCAAAATCAATTACTGGCCTTCTTAATGCTTAAATTGTCGCCTTTGACTTCTGGGTAAGAAATAGTCCTGGAACGATGATTAAAAATAATGTAATGACTGATACTAAGAATCCAGCATGATAAGCGATTATATTGTGCGTCAAGGATTTACCTAATTGATTTATTACAACTCTAATAATTGTTGCTATGAAAGCTGTTCCAAAACTCGAACCAATATTTTCAATCATATTAATTCCCACACCCGCTTCAGCTAATACACTCTCTTTAATGCCCATATATGCATAAGTAGTTAAACCTAAATTAATGCCCCCAATACTACATCCTCTTAAAAATAAGATGATGGATAGAGCAATGATACTAGTATGATCTGTAATAAATAATAAAGGTATTGATCCAAACATCGAGATTATAACACTTATTAAAACCACCCATTTCGCTCCATACTGATCGATTAATTTCCCCAAGTATGGTCTTGTAATAAGCATTCCTATTCCCTGTGGTATCAGAGCTAAAGCAGCTTCAATAGGAGTGTAATGCTTAAATGTCTGAAAATATAACGGAATTATGACCATAGGTCCCATTATACCTATGTTTGAGAGAAATAAGCCTATAAACGATGCTGTATAATTTCCTTTACAAAAAAGTGACAACGGCAAAATAGTATTATCATGTTTAACTTTATTATGAATATAATATATAAGTATCATAATACAACCAATAATCAAAAGAAGAATAGTAGTTCTATTATAAAAACTATGGTAATCACTTGCTTTTGTTAAGCCGTATATGGTTGATATGCTAATAAGACCTAACAGTATCATTCCTAAAATGTCAATGGACTTACTTTTATTAAAAGGGACAAAGTTCGGTAAATATTTAATTTGCAATAATATAGCGATGATTACGACTAAGACATTAATAAAGAACATCCAGCGCCAAGACACAATATGAATTATAAATCCACCAATAACTGGTCCTAAGATGGGCCCGAATATCATAGGTGTACTTACGACAGCCATGACTTTCCCAATATTGTCTTGACCCGTTGTCTTAATCAATAGCGTGAACATTAACGTTGTAATTATGCCCGCAGACATTCCCTGAATTATTCTGAACACAATAAAACTCTCTGCATTCCAACTAATACCAGCTAATACAGATGTAATTCCGAATAGAATTGAGGCTCCGATAAATACATACTTACCATTAAATTGATTAACCAGCCATCCTGCTATTGGAATAACTAGCGCTAAAGCAAGGACATATCCTGTTATCCCCCACTGAGTGATTTCAATTGTTGTATTAAATGTGTTGTTAAGCTGTTTGATTGCAATGTTAATCATTGTTAAATCTAACATAGGTGCTATAGCTCCCAATGCTATTGCCCAAGCAGCTATCATAATTTCTCTAGATACTTGACTATCATTTAATTTTGACATATGTGCCTCCTATATATTGTTTCCACGTCAACAAAATAAACTCTCTTTTTGTTTCCTTGTCAACAATATATAACAAATAAACTCGCTTAACTTGTAAGCGAGTTTTTAAGTTTAATCTCTTATAATGATCGATGCTCTTGTTCGATTAGTTGATCCAAATGTTGATTATACCTATTAATGAAGGTCATCATATTGTTAAATTCATCTTCTGTCATGCTGTCAAAAACACTTTGATCTCTTTTTTGAAACGTTTCATGTAATTCAGAGTGAATTTGATAAACGCTTTCACCCTGTGTAGTTAACTTAAAATATATTTCTTTTTTATTGTCTTTACTTTTAAAACTTTCAATTAAACCTTTTTGCTGCAAACGTTTTGTTAATTTACTAATTGCACCTCTTGTCATAAATAGCTTATTCGCCAAATATTGTACATTGGGATTCTGATATTCTTTAATCGCTTCAACGCAATGAACTTCAGATGATTTGAACCCCTTAAGTGCCTGTTCCATTTTATCCTTATTTAGCCAACCTATTTTATTAAACAAATCTCTAAAGCTACTCATTAAAATTTCTTCTTTATTATTAGTCATTTCATCACTTCTTTTTAATCTTTATAACATATTTATTATACCCGTACTCTATTTATTTTTCATAAAAAGGGCAATGCGCAAAGTCTATAAGATTTCGCTACATTGCCAATAAAATTACACCTTATTATTTATAGTTAACCATGAAATATTTTTTCTTACCACGACGAATGATTGTAAATTCATCATCTATTTTATCCTCATTGCTTAATTCATAGTCTACTGATTGTTGTCTTTCCCCATTAATATATATAGCACCGTTATTAACATCCTCACGTGCTTGGCGTTTAGACGTCGCAATGCCTGTTTCAATTAAGACATCAATAATATTTGAAGTTTCAGTTGATAATTCAACTTGAGGAACATCTTTGAAGCCTTCTTTTAATTCTTTGCCTGATAATGACTTTAAATCGCCGCTAAACAAAGCTTTAGAAATACGAATGGCATCATCTAATGCCTCTTTACCATGAATAAATTCTGTAACATTCTCCGCTAAGGCTTTTTGCGCTTCTCTTAAATGAGGTTCTTGATTTTTAGATTCTTCGAGACGATTAATTTCATCTTTATCTAAAAATGTGAAGTATTTCAAGAATTTAATGACATCATCATCTGATTGATTAATCCAAAATTGGTAAAATTCATAAGGGCTTGTTTTGTCAGCGTCTAACCATACAGCACCTGATTCTGATTTACCAAATTTCTTACCATCCGATTTCGTAACTAAAGGAATTGTTAAACCATATGCTTCAGTTTGTCCATACATACGTCGCATTAATTCAATACCACTAGTGATATTACCCCATTGATCTGAACCACCAACTTGTAATTTACAATTTAATTCACGGTTTAAATGACCAAAGTCGATAGCTTGAAGTATAGTATAAGTGAATTCAGTGTAAGATATACCATTCTCAAGGCGAGATTGAATAGAATCTTTACCTAACATGTAGTTCACACCAACATGTTTACCATAGTCTCTTAGGAAACTAATTAATGAGATTTGACTCAACCAATCTTTGTTATTAACTAAAATGGCACCTTTATCAGTACCAAATTCAAATAATTTATGCATTTGAGCACTAATACCCTCAACGTTAGCCTCTACTTGGTCTTCTGTTTGTAGTATACGTTCTTCAGATTTACCGGATGGATCACCAATCATACCAGTTCCCCCACCAATTAGAACGATAGGTCGATGACCATGTTCTTGGAAACGTCTTAGAGTCATAAAGGGAAGTAAATGACCAATATGCAGACTATCAGCAGTAGGGTCAGCACCACAATATAAAGAAATTTGTTCCTTATTTAATAATTCTTCAATGCTACTTTCATCTGTTTGTTGATAAATTAAACCTCTCCATTGTAACTCTTCAATTAAAGCGTTTGACATCTATATTCCTCCTAAACAAAGACTTATTTTTAATATTTAGTGATCTATACTCTATTTATGAAAAATAAAAAGCACCCATACATCGTTAAATGTAAGGGCGCTTGAGCACGTTACCACCATACTTAAATAGCATATTGCTATTCACTCTATCAATGATACGTTCATTAATAAACGTTGGACAATTCATAATGAGGTGTATTCATATAAGTGCAACTATTAGTTCACAGCTACCACTAACTCTCTGGAAATCACAAATATATTACTTGTCCTCTTATCCAAAATATATTGAATTGTAATTAATTATAAGTATTAAAAATATAAAAGTCAAATCAGTGATTATGGTATACTATATTTAAATTTCAGGAAGCTTAAGGTGAAAGAGATGTTAACCAACATTAATAGAGATACTAAGTTTAATTCATTTGAAAAGTTCTACAAAAAAACGAAACATGCAATTGTAGGATTATTTAGTGTTGGGTTATTTATATGTTTAATAGGATTTATAGGTACAGTTATTTATTTTAATCATTTAACGCATGAATCGTCTAAAATAAGTGACCGTGAATTAAAACAGAAAGTCTTGCATTTTGCAGGTGACGATTTAATAAATCATGAAAATTCTGATGTCTTAAGTGAATATGATAAATCTGAGAACTCTCTAATAGTAGGTCCTAAACACGTCAATCCAAATGTTATTAAAGCCCTTACCTCTTCCGAGGATACCATGTTTTATAAACATAAAGGTATCCTTCCAAAAGCACTCGTACGAGCAATGATACAAGATGTATTTAATCTTGATCAAAGCACTGGTGGTAGTACAATTACTCAGCAATTAGTTAAAAACCAAGTGCTATCAAGTAAAAAAACATATAGTCGAAAAGCAAATGAGCTTATTTTAGCAATGCGTCTTGAAAATTTATTGTCAAAAAATGAAATCATCTATACATATTTAAATATTGTACCTTTCGGTAGAGATTATGAAGGTAACAATATTACAGGTATTGCGTCTGCGTCCTATAGTTTATTCGGTATTCCACCGAAAGATTTAAATATTGCACAGTCTGCTTACCTTATTGGTTTATTACAAAGCCCGTATATGTATACACCGTATGAAGAGAATGGTGAATTAAAAACTTATAAAGAAGTCAAAATCAGTGTTGATCGTCAACATTATGTATTAAAACGAATGCTTGTTGAAGGTGTAATCGATAAAGAGGAATACCGCCACGCTAAACGTTATCATATCTATGACCATTTACTTACAAAACCGCAATTAAATAATAATCAATCTGCATAACTGATGAAATATCTTATTTAACTAAATTCATATTTTGTTTCAAAAGCAAATTCATAAAAAAACTGCCGCCAAAGTTTTGCGCTTTGTCGACAGTTTTCAACGTAACATAATAATACATTATAATAGTCGGTACTTCAATCTACTAGAATAAGCCTACTGCATGGCCGTCTTCTGTAACGTCCATATTTAATGCAGCTGGTTTTTTAGGTAATCCAGGCATAGTCATGATTGCACCTGTTAATGCAACAATAAATCCTGCACCTGTTTTAGCCTCTAATTCTCTAATAGTAATATCAAAATCAGTTGGAGCACCTAAAGCAGTTGCATCATCACTGAATGAATATTGAGTTTTAGCCATACAGATTGGATATTGACCCCAACCATTGTCAGTAAATTCTTTTAGTTGTTTTTTAGCTTTTTTACTAAATGTAACTGAAGAACCACCATAGATATCTTTAACGATTGTTTCAATTTTTTCTTCTAATGATTGATCTAAATCATATAAGAATTTGAAATCATTTGGTTGTTCAATAACTTCAAGTACTTGGTTAGCTAATTCAACGCCACCTTTACCGCCTTTTTCCCATACTTCAGTCAAAGCGATTCTAACGTTATTTTCTTTAGCCCAAGCTTTTACAGCTTCAGTTTCAGCATCTGTATCATGAATAAATGCATTTAATGCGATAACTGGTTCAACACCAAATTTACGGATGTTGTTAACATGACGTTCTAAGTTAACAATACCAGCTTTAACTGCTTCAACATTTTCTTCTTTTAAGTCATCTTTAGCTACGCCACCATGCATTTTAAGGGCACGGACTGTTGCAACTAAAACTACTGCTGAAGGTTCAAAACCAGCTTCTCTAGCTTTAATGTCGATGAATTTTTCAGCACCAAGGTCTGAACCGAATCCTGCTTCTGTTACAACGATGTCTGCAAGATCACGTGCTGTTTCAGTAGCTAAAATTGAGTTACAACCATGTGCAATGTTAGCGAATGGTCCACCATGAACTAATGCAGGTGTACCTTCAATAGTTTGAACTAAGTTAGGTTTAATAGCATCTTTAAGAATCATTGCTAATGCGCCTTCAACTTTTAAGTCTGCAACTGTAACTGGTTTACGATCACGAGTGTAACCAATAGTAATATGGCTAATTTTTTCTTTTAAGTCATTAATATTACGAGCTAAACATAAGATTGCCATTACTTCTGAGGCAACTGTAATATTGAAACCATCTTCACGAGGTACACCGTTAGTAGGTCCACCTAAACCAACATTTACATGACGTAATGCACGGTCGTTCATGTCTAATACACGTTTCCATTCAACACGACGTACATCAATACCTAATTCATTACCTTGATGTATATGGTTATCGATAAATGCAGATAAAGCATTATTTGCAGTAGTAATTGCGTGGAAGTCACCATTGAAGTGTAAGTTAATATCTTCCATTGGTAATACTTGCGCATAACCTCCACCAGTTGCCCCACCTTTAATACCAAATGTAGGTCCTAATGCTGGTTCACGTAAAGCTACCATTACATTTTTCTTTAATTCGTTGAACGCATCAGATAATCCAACAGTAACTGTAGATTTACCTTCACCTGCTGGTGTTGGACTCATTGCAGTTACTAAAACGACTTTCCCTTTGTTGTCTTTTGGTTTGATTTGATTGATATCAATCTTAGCTTTATAGTGACCATATTGTTCTAATGCGTCTGCTGGGATTCCAGCTTTTTCAGCGATTTCTCCAATAGGTTTTAGTTCTGATTGATTAGCAATATCTAAATCTGATAAATGTGCCAACTTATTTCAACCCCTTGTTAATTATAATTTGATTTATGTAAGAATACCTCAAATCAGTTGCTTAAGGTTTCTTTTAATCTTACATATTAATAATAACTAACAATGTAAGCGATGTCGAATTTTTGAGAGCGTTTCCAATGATTTGTGTAAAATTTAACTTAATTTTATGATAAATCTGCTAATTTAAATAAATTTATTTTATAAATATAAACATTTAAAGTAAAAATACATCATAGTATGAACTCAAAAACCTTTATTTCGACTTAGGTCAACTTTAATCATTAAAAAAGCTAGGACCAATAATTGTCCTAGCTTACTTATATTCATTAAAGTTTAATCTTCCATCGTACTTAAATCGCCTGCATCTAAATTAAGCTCCCAAGCTTTTAACACACGTCTCATAATTTTACCAGAACGTGTTTTAGGTAATTTATCTTTAAATTCTATTTCTCTTGGTGCTGCATGACCTGATAGCCCCTCTTTAACAAATTTACGAATATCTGCTTTTAGCTCATCAGAAGGTTCATAGCCTTGGCGTAATGAAATAAAGGCTTTGATAATTTCGCCTCTGACAGGATCTGGTTTACCGATAACACCCGCTTCAGCTACTGCTTCATGCTCAACTAATTTCGATTCTACTTCAAATGGACCTACACGCTCACCAGCAGTCATAATAACGTCATCAACACGGCCTTGGAACCAGAAATAACCATCTTCATCTTGATATGCTGAATCACCTGAAACGTACCAATCTCCAATAAAGTAAGAATTATATTTTTCAGGGTTTTTCCAAATTGAATACATCATAGATGGCCAACCCTTTTTAATAGCTAAATTACCCATTCTGTTCGGTGGTAATACATTACCTGAGTCATCTATAATAGCAGCTTCTATTCCCGGTAATGGTTTACCCATAGAACCTAATTTAACGTCAACTGCAGGATAATTCACAATCATATGGCCCCCTGTTTCTGTCATCCACCATGTATCTAATACACGTTTATCATATACATCTTTAGACCATTTAATAACTTCAGGGTTAAGTGGCTCACCAACAGATAAAATTGAACGTAATGATGATAGATCATATTTTTCTACTACATCATCACCAGCGCTCATTAACATTCTTAATGCTGTAGGCGCAGTATACCAAATTGTTACTTTAAATGTTTCAATCATGCTATACCATTGTTCAGGGGAGAATCGACCACCCGCTATACAATTTGTAACACCATTTAACCACGGTGCAAACACACCATAAGATGTACCTGTAACCCAACCAGGATCAGCTGTACACCAGTAAATGTCGTCTTCTTTTAAATCTAATACATATTTACCTGAAATATAATGAAGTAACATTGCTTTTTGAACGTGTAATACCCCTTTAGGTTGACCAGTAGAACCTGATGTGTAATGTAAGATTAAACCATCATCTTCTTTTAACCACTCAATATCAAATTCTTCACTTGCTTGATTCAATTCTTTATTGAAATCAACATATTGTTCATCAACTTCATCATCAACAACTACTATTGTTTCTAAGTGAGGTAATTTATCCTTAGGAATTCTGCCTAGTAAACTATTTGTAGTAACAATGACTTTTGCTTCACTATTTTCTAATCTATCAGTTACCGCTTTTTCCATAAAAGCTTCAAATAATGGACCAACGATAGCACCAATTTTTAGAATACCCAGAAAGGCAAAATATAGTTCAGGCGTTCTTGGCATAAAGATAAATACACGATCCCCTTTTTGAACATTCGCTTTATCTACTAAAACGTTGGCAGCCTTATTTGATAGCACTTTCAACTCATTAAAACTATATTGTTCTTTACGTTTTTCATCTCTATAATTAAGTGCAATTTTATCGCCTTTACCATTATCAACATGACGATCAATACACTCATAAGCCATATTTATTTTTCCTGTTTCATTCCATGAGAAAGCTTTTTTCACTTCATCCCAATCAAAGTCCTGATATGTCTTTTCATAGTCTTGTAAATTATAATTACCTTGCTCGCTTTCAAATACTTCTACTTTCATTGTAAACTCCCCCTTGTTTAATGAAATCGCTTTCTTTAAAAAGTATTATACATTAATTTTTGTGTTATTCAAAATTTTTAGATAATTATTACAATTTAATTTGTTTATTTCTCTAAATAAATATAAAATAACTATAATAGTAGTTCATATTGGGAGTGAGATGAATGAAACACATTAAAACAAACGTAACCAAGCACCTTATAATTAACAATAAGCATTTCACTATTGAAGGCCCTGTTTCATGCAATTATTTGAAAACGCTTTCTTTCGATGAGTCCTTAAATGCCTTTAGACCGGCAAAAGATCAATTTGACGCTTTGAAAGAAATTACGCAATTACCTGAAGGTCGTATTTATATTGCTCGAGAAAACAAACACGTCATAGGGTATGTAACATATCACTATCCCGATGAATTTGAAAGATGGGCTGAAGGACAGCTACCCTATTTAATTGAGTTAGGTGCAATAGAAGTACATCGTGATTTTAGACAGTTTCATCTTGGTGGTGAACTTATTTCATTAAGTCTTTCTCAAGATGAGTTTGAAGACTATATTGTTTTGACAACTGAGTATTATTGGCATTGGGATTTGAAATCAGCTAAATTAGATGTTTTTGAATATAAAAAAATGATGCAAAAATTAATGTCTAAAGGTGGATTAGAAGTATTTGCTACTGATGATCCAGAAATTACGAGTCATCCAGCTAATTGTTTAATGGCGAGAATTGGTAACAGAATTACATTAGATCAGCAACAGTCTTTTGATGATTTACGTTATAAGAATCGATTTTTATTTTAAGATTTCTGTTAAAAATTTAAGGGGTATGATATTTATGCAAAATAATTTAAGAACGGGTTATGTCTATTCAGATGAACTATTAAAATATCGTTTTAATGATAACCACCCTTTTAATCAAATGCGATTAAAATTAACTACAGAATTACTCCAAATGATGAAATTGTTGAAGGATGATCAAATTATTTATCCTAGAATAGCCACTGAAGAGGAATTGGCTTTAATTCATAAATATGATTATATACAAGCAATTAAACATGCGTCTCATGGAATTTTAAGTCCATCGGAGGCTAATAAATATGGATTAAATACAGATGATACATTCCAATTTCGACATATGCACAGACATAGCGCAAGGATTGTTGGCGGTGCACTTAATTTGGCAGATGAAATAATGAATGAAAATATATTAAATGGTTGTCACTTAGGTGGCGGATTACATCATAGTTTACCCGGACGTGCCAATGGATTTTGCATTTATAATGATGTTGCCATTACAGCAAAATATCTTGCTACTAAATATAACCAGCGTGTGATGGTCATTGATACTGATGGGCATCACGGTGATGGGACTCAATGGAGCCTTTATACTGATAATACGATCATGTGTTATTCCATCCATGAAACAGGTAAATTTTTATTTCCAGGTTCAGGACATTACACTGAACGTGGCGAAGATTTGGGTTATGGTTATACAGTAAATTTACCGTTAGAACCTTATACTGAACATGATAATTATTTAAAAGTCTTTGAAGAATCCGTGACAAGTGTTATTGAGGCTTATAAACCTGATATCCTACTTAGTGTACATGGTGTGGATATTCATTACTTAGATCCTTTAACACACATGAGTTGTTCATTAGAAACTTTATACGAAATTCCGTATATAATTAATAAATTAGCGCACAAATTTACAGATGGAAAAGTTTTAATGTTTGGTGGTGGAGGTTATAATATTTGGCAAGTAGTCCCAAGAGCGTGGAGTCATATATTTTTAGCATTAATTAATAAACCTATTCAAGAAGGTCCTTTACCAGAACAATGGATTAAAAAATGGCGTCCGTACTCACCAGTAAACCTACCTAAACATTGGACAGAAGATTATCGCGACTATCAAACAATACCCAGAACATATGAAATCTCACAGAAAAACAACGAACGAGCAAGTAGAATCGTTCATTGGTATACACACTAAGGGAGCGGTATGATGATTTAATTTTAAAATCATCATACCGCTCCCTTAAAACAACTATAACTTAAAAGTTTATAACATACCTTCTCTGTTAGTCAGTTAATATGTGTTGAAATTGTAACTATTAATAATAAATTATTTTTTTACTACTAGTCTTTGGTTGTACCTCTGTATTCAATACGGTGAGGTAAAATAACATTAGGTTCTTCAATTTCTTCTTCGTTCATATATTTTGTTAATAAACGCATACCTACAGCACCGATATCATATAATGGTTGAATAACACTAGATAGTTTTGGTCTTACCATCTCTACTAATCGTGTATTGTTGAAGCTAACAATTTGTAAATCTTCTGGTACTCTAATACCAGCATCTAATGCACTATGCATAATACCTATTGCCTGTTCATCACTTATTGATAAAATGGCATCAGGTAAATTCCCTTTCAAATCCTCGAATACTTTAATGCCGTCTTTATAACTTTCAGATCCAGAGAATTGCACAGTTTCATTTAATTTTAATTGATGACAATCCACTACTTCTTTAAGACCATTAAATACATCTTCTTGAGCTTTTTTAGAGTAATCACCGCTTACTAATGCAAATTCTTTAGCACCTGATTGAATTAGTTGCTCAGTAATTTCCATTGCTGCAGTTTTGAAATCGATATTAACGGAAGCGATATTGTCATCTTTTCCATTCGTACCTGATACAACGACTGGAACAGATGATTGATTAATTAAATCTTTAATTTCATCAGAAATCGTTCCACCTAAAAAGATAATACCATCTACTTGTTTACTTAATAAATTATTAAATATTTCTTTTTCTTTTTCAGAATCATTATCTGAGTTAGAAATTATAGAATGATATTTGTACATTGTTGCTATATCCTCAATACCACGAGCTAATTGAGAATAATAGATATTGGATATGTCAGGAATGATAACGCCTACTGTTGTTGTTCGTTTACTAGCTAGTCCTCTTGCAACAGCGTTTGGTCGATAATTTAATCTTTTGATTACTTCATTAACTTTTTTTCTAGTTTCAGGTTTAACATTTTGATTACCATTCACTACTCGTGAAACGGTTGCCATAGATACTCGGGCCTCTCTAGCAACATCATAAATAGTTACTGTCATAATTTCCTCCTTGTAAGCGTTTTATTTGTTATTATAACGTGTTTTCATTTCATTTTCAAAGTTTACCACAAAATCGCTTTCATTCAAACCTATTGTTAATAATTTCACATTTATGTCATATTTTATATTATTTTAATTACAAAAGAGTGATTTGTCATATTATTAAATAAAAATGAAATCGTTGATTAATAAATTGAATAGCTAAAGTTTGACAATTTAAAGAGCTATTCATTATTACCAGAATAAGTATTACAAAACATACTTATAATTCAGTAAAACAAATAGCTCATGTATATCAATTATCTTATTAGGTGAACTTATTATTTTAATTTTTTTGAATTATATAATTCAGCTAATGGTTTTAATTCATTGTAAAATTGATCAAATTCATTTAAATCCATTTGTTGACCACTATCACTTAGTGCAACAGATGGGTCTGGATGAACTTCTGCCATTACACCATCTGCACCAACAGCTAAAGCAGCTTTTGCAGTTGGTAACATAATATCTTTGCGTCCTGTGCTATGCGTTACATCTACCATTACAGGTAAATGCGTTCCTTGTTTTAAAATTGGAACAGCAGATATATCTAGAGTATTACGTGTTGCTTTTTCATAAGTACGGATGCCTCTTTCACACAGGATAATATTTTTATTCCCTTGTGATGCAATATATTCAGCTGCAAAAGTAAATTCCTCAATAGTGGCAGACAATCCTCTTTTTAATAGGATAGGTTTATTGGTTCTGCCAGCTTCTTTCAGTAATTCAAAGTTTTGCATGTTACGCGCGCCAATTTGAAATACATCTAGGTATTCATCAGCAACTTCAAAATCAGCAGGATTTACAATTTCACTAACAACATTTAGACCGAATTTATCTTTAACATTTTTTAAAATTTTAAGTCCTTCAATGCCTAAACCTTGGAAATCATAAGGTGATGTACGAGGTTTAAATGCGCCACCACGAATAAATTTTTCTCCCCTAGCTTGCAAATCTTTTGCAACTGCATCCACCTGTTCTTGAGATTCTACCGAACAAGGACCGAATACAAATGATTTATTCCCATCGCCAATAATGCCACCGTTGTCAAATTTAACAATTGTATCTTCAGGTTTTAATTTACGTGATACATATAGATGTTTTTCATTCTCAGATTTTTGCAAGTCAGTTGACGCTTTGAAGATTTCTTTGAATAATTGCTTAATAACATTATCATTAAAAGGTCCTTGGTTACGATCCATTAATTCATTAATCATTTCCTTTTCGCGCTGTGGATCATAAACTTTTGTGCCTTGTTTTATTTTTTCTTCACCAATCTTTTGAGCTAACTCTCCACGTTTAGATAATAATTCTAAAATTTGATTATTAATCGAAACAATTTCTTCTCTGTATTGTTCTAATTTCGTTGACATTACTACTCACCTCAATAAAAGTTACTTAATCAATTATATTACTTTAAAGCGATAAAATAATATTAGTTAGATAATATTCTAACAATTTAAAAATAATAGTTCAACCTTAGAAGTCCAAAAATTTTCTAAAATTTATGAATTATCTAATTATTATTGTGAAATGTTTAATTAATCGTTTTCGATATAAAAAATGGAGCGAATCAAAAATCTAATATATATAGATTTCTGAATCCACTCCATATAATGAATGAATATTAACTTAATCAATAAGTTAAAGTATCATTAATCATTAAAAGTACGTTTATCTATTTTACTTTTAGCTTTTTCAGCTCTTTGTTGTTGTTTAGGTGTTTTATTTTTAGCTTTTGGTTCGTTTTGTGATTGCTTACTATTCCCTGTTGATTTTTCATTGTTTGATTTTGTATCGTGTGTGATAACACCATTTTCAAATTTAGAAGTAGCGTGAGCTTGATTATTTTTAACTTGATCTTCATCATTGTTAAAAGTATTATTATTTTTTGTTACTAAATTAGGTACAGTTTTATTACCAATTGATTTAGCAACAGAAGGCTCTTCTAATAAAGTTTTTGTTTTATTGGCTACGTTTAAGTCATTATCTAATTTACTTTTTTTTGTTTTAGCAGCTGATGCTAGATTTTTCGCAGTAACATGTTTATTATGGCTTGCATTATCCTTAATTGAAGAATCTGATAAATTATTATTTGATGATTCAACTTTTACTGCATTTTGTTGTGCTGTTAATTCAGTTGCACTAACCTTAACCTCTTTAGGTTCATTTTCTTCTTCTTTCTCTGTTTCAGCTTTAGCTTCTTGTATTTCTATCGCTTGTGGTGACTTGTCTGATAAATCATCTGACGTTTCAGCTTTAATTGCGTTTTGTTGAGCTACAATTTCTTCAGCACTATTATCTTCATTATTTCTTAAATTCTGAATTTCATCAGCTTTAGCTTCTTGTATTTCTTGTGCTTGTGGTGATTGGTCTGATAAATCATCTGACGTTTCAGCTTTGATTGCATTTTGTTGTGCAGCTAATTCTGTAGCACTAATTTCTTTCGATTTTGAATCTTTTTTAGCTTCTTGTATTTCTTGCGCTTGTGGTGATTGATCTGCTAAATTATTCGACGTTTCAGCTTTGATTGCATTTTGTTGAGCTACAAGTTCATCATTGCTAACTTCTGAATTGTCTCTGTTTTTAAAGTCATCAATTTTTTGCTTAACATTTTCGATGTTACTTTCAGTTTGTTGCTTAATATTTTGGTAACGATTTCTCAATTCTTTTTCTTTAGTCTTCGCACCATCAATTTTTTCTTCAGCTTTATTTTTATAAAATAAACCTACAGCTGAACCGATTAAAGCACCTGTAATAAAACTAATTACAAAGTCCTTACGTGAAGGATGAGAACTGAACTTGTTGTGACTATATTGAGAATTTGAAACATCATAATTATTAGAATTTTGATTTTCACCTTGACCGTGTAAATCTTTACCAGTGTTGTTAGTCACAAACTCGTCTCTATTATAATGTTCTGTATTTAAACCTTGTCTAGATTTACCATTTTTTTGGTTTGGTCCATTATCATGTAAATCATGACCAAAATTATTTTTTTCAAATTCATCTCTGTTGTAATGTTTTGTCGCATTTGATTGTGCTGCACTATCTTGTTGATTAGCACCTTGTCCATGCAAATCACTACCTGTATTAGATGTTGCAAATGAATCTCTGTCATAATGCTTTGTCGCATTTGATTGTGATGTGTTGTCTTGTTGATTAGCACCTTTTCCATGTAAATCATTACCAGAATTTGTAGTTTCAAATGCGTCGCGATTATATTTCTTGCTCATATTAACTCCTCCTATAAGAAAAGCACTTAAATAAGTAAAAACCTCATTTAAGTGCATTTGATTGAATCATATTAAAAGTTTTTCTCAACGTTAGTAGTGTAATTTTCGTTAGAATGATTTGCATCATTACCTACAGATGTGTTTCTGTAGTTTGCACTTCCTCTACGGTAGTGTCTATTTTGCCATTTGTCAGCAATTTCCATTGCAACATTTGACCATTGAACTACTTGAGAAATTTTATCTTCATTTTGAGAAATATTATGTGTAATTGAGTTAGTTACACGATCAACTGAACCATTTAAGTTTTGTACTGAATCACCGATGCCTTTAACACCATCGACAACAGAGTTTAAACGTTCAACTTTTCCTTGAATATCTTCAGTTAAGCGATTAGCTTTGTGAAGTAAATCAGTTGTTTCACGAGTAATACCTTGAACTTGGCCTTCAACACCATCAAGTGTTTTAGCAACGTGATCTAAATTCTTTTTAACTGAAATTAAAACAACAACGATTCCAATACATAATACTAAAAATGCAATCGCAGCGATAATTCCAGCAATTGGTAAAATCCAATCCATTAAAAACGCCTCCTAATTACCATTTACTTTTAAATAAAAGCTATTAATTATAAATACCCAACATAATTATATATAAACATATTAAAATTCATTTGTCATGCCGACATGTTCTTCATATGCACGTTGTAACTTTTGAATGTCACCAGCACCCATGAATAAGATGACTGCATTATCAAATTGATCTAATACGTCAATATTATTTTCTTCGATAAGCGCAGATCCGTCAATACGATTTATCAAATCTTGAATCGTTAAATCGCCAGTATTTTCACGAATGGAACCAAATATTTCACATAAATAAACATGGTCCGCTTTACTTAATGATGTTGCAAATTCATCTAAGAAGGCTTGTGTTCTTGAGAAAGTATGTGGTTGGAAAACTGCCACAATATCTTTATTTGGATATTTTTTACGTGCTGTTTCAATTGTAGCACTAATTTCTCTTGGATGGTGAGCATAATCGTCTACTAATACTTGATTAGCAACATTTGTTTCATTAAAGCGACGTTTTACACCACCAAATGTTTCTAATGCCTCTTTAATGTTGTTAACGTCCATCTTTTCTAGGTAACTAATTGCGATAACAGCTAATGCATTTTGGATATTATGATCACCGTACTGAGGTGATAAAAATTGATCATAATATTCACCATTAACATAAACATCAAATTGAGTGCCTTTATCCGTGATTTGAATGTTATCTGCGTAAATATCATCATTTTTATTTAATCCATAGTAATAAATTGGAACATCAGCTTTAAGTTGTCTTAGATGATCATCATCACCCCAAGCAATAATTGCTTTTTTGACATTGTGCGCCATGCTTTGGAAAGCACTTGCTACATCATCAATATCTTTGAAGTAATCAGGATGATCGAAGTCAATATTTGTCATAATTGCATAATCTGGATGATAACTTAGGAAATGTCGACGATATTCACATGCTTCAAATGCAAAATAATCGCTCGCAGGTAATCCCATACCAGTTCCATCACCAATCAAGAATGACGTTTTTTTATCACCATTCATAACATGTGATAATAAACCAGTTGTTGACGTTTTTCCGTGAGCACCTGTAACTGCAACTGATGTATATTGATCAATTACATGACCTAAGAAGTCATGATAGCGAATAACATCTAATTTTAAATCATGCGCTTTAACAATTTCTTCATGAGTATCTGGAAACGCATTACCTTGTATTACTACCATCCCTTCTTTAATATTATCTGCATTAAATGGTAGTATTTTAATTCCTTTATTTTTCAATGCTACTTCGGTAAATACATATTTTTCAATATCAGACCCTTGCACCTCATGACCAAGATCATGCATGATCTGTGCTAATGAACTCATTCCAGCGCCTTTAATACCAACAAAATGATAATGCGTCATATACATAAAACTCCTTTAAATTATTCTTTCTTTAAGTCTGCTTCAGTTATAAATACATCTCTAGGTTTAGAACCGTTTGCACCTGAAATATAATCTAATTGTTCAAGTTGATCTACAATTCGAGCTGCACGGTTATAACCAATTTGGAAATGTCTTTGAATTAATGAAGTAGATATATGTCCTTCTTTAACCATAAATTCACACACATCATCAAATAATTCATCTTGAGCTTGTGTTTGATTCTTTTTAAGTAATTCCTTTTCTTCGAATAAATAGTCAGGTTCTCTTTGATCTTTAATGAAATCAACTACATCATCAATCTCATCATCCGAAACAAAAGTACCTTGGACACGAATTGGTTTATTCATTCCGCTACCTAAATAAAGCATATCCCCATATCCTAACAAGCGTTCTGCACCGCCACTATCTAAAATCGTTCTTGAGTCAACGCTTGAAGATACCATAAATGCAATACGTGTAGGTATGTTAGCTTTTATTAAACCAGTAATGACATTGACAGAAGGTCGTTGTGTTGCAACTAACATGTGTATTCCGCATGCACGAGCCTTTTGAGCTATTCGAGCAATTGATTGTTCTACTTCTTGAGGTGCCATCATCATTAAATCAGCTAACTCATCAATTACAATAACAATTTTTGGCATTCTTTGCTCATATGGTGCTTTTTTATTGAAAGCAGTAATATTTCTTACGTGGAATTGCGCAAATAATTTGTAACGTTTTTCCATTTCATCTACTGCCCATTTTAAACTTTGTGTAGCTGCCTTTACATCAGTAATAACTGGTGAAACTAAATGTGGTAAATCGTTATATGGTGCAAGTTCTACCATTTTAGGGTCAATAAGTAATAATCTTAATTCTTCAGGATGATTTTTGTAAAGTAATGACATTAAAATACTATTGATACACACAGATTTACCTGAACCAGTCGCCCCTGCAATTAATGCGTGAGGTGTTTTAGCTATGTCCATCAATAATGGTTCATTATTGATTCGATTACCCATTGCTACTGTTAATTTAGACTCGGCATTTTTAAATTTTGGACTCTCTAAAATAGATTTTAAATTGACTTTCGTAGGATTTAAATTCGGTACTTCAATACCAACTAAACTTGTTCCAGGAATTGGTGCTTCAATTCGAATATCCTTAGCAGCTAGAGCCATTTTAATATCATCTTGTAAAGCTGTAATTCTTGAAACTTTGACACCCTTTTCTACCGCCAATTCAAAACGAGTTACACTTGGTCCTTCTGTAACATTTTGAACTTCAGCAGGTACATTAAAATAATAAAAAGCGTCATTTAATTCTTGTTTTTTTTCTTCAATCCATGATTCATCTATTTCATGTTCTTCATGATCTTCTAATAGATCAAGGCTTGGTAGCTTAATATTAGGTCCTCTTCTTATAGGAGCCTTATGATTAGCGTCATCTCCATCTTTATGATTCTTTGTTGAAGTAACTTCGGAATAACCCTCTTTAGAAACAAACTCATTAATATCATGTTTATTATCATTTTGATTATTTGAATTTTGAACTTTACTAAATTGATTTCCTTTAGGCATATCATTGTTTTGACTATTATCAACATCTTGATGTTCATTTTCTCTTGTGTTTTCGTCATTAATAATATTGTCTTTTTCAACCGAATGTTCGGAACTTTCATTGTATTCAAGTGATGCCACATTAAAATCAGATGATTCGTCAGAATTTAATTGTGACTCATTTAAATGATTGTCGAATTCTGCATTCATTTTCTCATCTTGTGCTTCTTTTTTTGTTTCTGGTTTTAATTCAGGCACATTAACTTTGTTTCTTGAAACTGAATTTTTTTTAGCATCCATTACACGTTTCTTATCAGAAGGTGTCATTACTACATTAAATGGTTTACTACCAGGCTTGATTGACATTTTTTGTGGTGCTTTATTAGTTTTATTAAATGATGGTTCAGCTTTTTTATCTTCATTTAAACTATCTTTTTCAAGATGTTCTGAATCATCTGTTTTATTAGACGTTAATGATACATCTTCGTTATTTAAAGATTCATGTTGTATATCTTCTGATTGTGATAACTTTTGATCTTCTTTATTCGTATCTTGTGCCAATCTTTCATCATTTTCTTCATCTTCATTAGTTGCGTATTCTATATCAGAAGAAACAGCATTTCGAACAGCATTATTGATATTATTTTCAGATGAATTTTGTTGATTTTCAGAGTTATTCACTTCATCATTAAATTTTAAATCATTCGCTTTATCTTGCATAAGTGATTCTGATTCATTAATCTCTCTATAATTAGCATCGTCTATTTTTTCATCATTGTTTTCATCAGTTGTTTTATTACTAATACCTTCATTTTCATCATCATCCATGACTTGCTCATGTAAATCATCATCATGAAGCATTTCTTCATGACTATTGGTGTCCTCTAAGTAGTCATCAAATTTTTCATTTGAATAACTTTCCACTTTATTATTGTTAATTTTTGACGATTGTTCTTCTAATACATCTTTAACTTGTACATCATCCTGTCTAACTTGTTGGACGCTTGAAACTTGATTTAAATCAATTTCTTCATAATTGTAGGGTTCAAGAGATTCATTTGAAACTTCTGTTTGATTATCAACATTATCACTATTAGTTTGTTCATCAGTTTGATTTTGAACTAGCCTATTATGCTCATCAGCTAATGATTTGTCCTTACTATGATAACTATGCTTGCTTTTATCGATTTCACTTTCATTCGATTTGTTGCTTACATTGTCACCTTGATTAAGTGAACTTTCACCAGTATATTGTTCTGCTTGCTTAGCATACATTTCGTCGATTGCTCTTTGTATACTATCTTCTTCATCAGTTTGTTGTCGTTTATTTTGTAAGGCTTCTTTAAATTTACGCTTTTGTTGAACTTTACGCTCTCTTTCTTTTCTAATTTCCTCTACAATCTGAGAAGCATAAATATTTTCAATATTCACCGTGTTATCACGTTTTGAATAATTTGGAGTACGCTCATTATTATTAGAGGTATTAGAACTTGATTCTATAGTTGATTCATTTTCAATGGTAATTGATGAATCTAATTGTGAGGAACGTTTAGTATCTTCCTTATTTGAATTGTCAGCTATAGCATGATTACTTTCATGGGGAACATGTTCAACTGTGCTTGAACTATATTTTGTTATAGACTCTTTTGAATCTTCATCATCTTTAACAGGTGGTATTACACCGTTTTCGATTGGTCTACGCTTTTTAGTTCCAAAAATAGCAGATGGTACTTCCGATGTTTTAAAACTTGAACGGTGATATGTAGGTTCAGAACTTAAATGATAGTTTGATTTAAATCTCTCTGATTGTAACTTAACTCTAGATTGGTGATTTGAATTAGCTTTTGAATAATTTGAAACATTGGTACTAGAGTAATTGTTTTGATGTTTATTAAAGCGTTGTGACTCACGTGTATCAATATATTTATTTGATGACTTAGGGCTTCTTGATTTAATAGAAGGTATACCAGTATCATCTTGATTTATATGATTTCTTCTACGTCGTCTTCTTGAATCTTCTGAACTATCATACTTAGCATAATTATTAGATTGATTTGTATGACCTTCGTAATCAAATGAATCATATGAACTATGGTCATTACTAGAATGTGGTCTATAACTACCAATATCATCATTACTGTCACGATAAATTGCTTCTTCATAATTCTCGTCTTGACCCACATCGATAGGGAAACGAAACTTACCTCTTGGACGATCATATATATCGTTGTTTTCAGGAAGTAATGAATCATCTTTATTTTGAGTTAGATCGCCATTACGACGTTTACTTTTGCGTCTGAGCAATTCTTCATCAGAATTCTCTTTATTACTAAATAAATCATCAAACCAACTCATAAATTCACTTCCTTCCTATATTAATCGAAAAATGCTTGACCAATTTCATAGTCATTACTTAATACCATTATACCTTTTTCTTGAGGTGCGTTTGGTAAATTTAATTCTTTCATAGAACAAATCATTCCACTAGAAGCTACACCACGTAATTCAGCATCTTTAATAACCATACCACTTGGCATTACTGTTCCTACTTTTGCGACAACCACCTTTTGGCCTGCCTCAACATTTGGTGCACCACATACGATTTGTAAATGCTCATTACCAACATTTACTTTTAAAACACTTAATTTATCAGCATCTGGATGTTTTTCTTTAGTTTCAACATATCCAACTACAAACTTAGGAGATAAATCTGCATTTAATTGATAGTCTAATCCTGATTTATTTATGGCTTTCTGAACAGCATCCACTAGTTCAGAAGTTAATTTAATATGTCCGTTTCCACTTATTTTGTTATATCTTGAAAATTCAAATATATTAAAACCGACTATTGTTCCTTCCTTACTAATTTCAACAATATCGCCTTGTTTTTTATATTCAAACGGTCCATCAGTAGGTTCTATTTGTAGAAAAGCTACATCCCCTACTCCATCTTTATTGTAAAATAAATTCATTTAAAATCTCCTCTATATCAATTATTTCTTATTATTAAATCTTTTTCGATTTGCTTCTAATCGTTGAATAACATTTGGATCTCGCTTTTGTTTATTATTTTTACCCAAAATGAATATAGGTTCAAAATGTCCTTTTTCATAACCAAATGATAATGATGTAATTGGAACTAATCCCTTAGTGAAGAATTCCATTGTCAAATGAGCCATTACATCATAACCAGTTTTATTACGTATATCAGCAATAACTAAGACATCTTGATGTGGAACAGCTACTAACATTTCACCTTCACACTGTTGATAGATATCATCTAAAAATTTCGTATTCAAGATACGACTAGCATCGTACCCATCATTTGAATTTACAAAATAGAAAATGTTTCCTTTAACTTCATCTGTTTTATATTCATTTTTGAGTTTACGTATGTTGAATAATGACATTTCTTTAACTTGTTGTTCAGTTAAACCAAGTGACTCCAACATACTTTCATCAATTAGTCGGTAAGATTTACCTAAATCAAGTGCGTAATAAATATTGGTTTCAGCTGTATGCTTTTCAATGATAAAACGATGACCTTCTTTTGTTTTTTTATCAAAGCTTGTAGCACGTATGACAGGCATAATCTGGATGTTAGTCATTTTTTCAATGCTTTCATCATCCATTTGAGCGATTGCTTCTTCGACATAATAAACAATTTCATCTATAATTTTCTCTTTTTGGACTTCATATTTAGCGACAATTGCGTTTAATTTGATTGTTACACCTTTATAATTGTCTTGTCTATATATACGTAATGTTTCCTCTTCACGATCAAATTTAAAATCAACATTTAGATGCGCTAAACGTTGTTTTAATTTATCTCTTATTTGAAAAACATTCATGTTTAACACTCCTATATTCGCACCTTATGCTATTTTACAATAAATTTGTAGTCAATTACAAAAAAATAAGTTAGAGTTTAAATTCTACTATTTTTCAAATTACTTTTTAATTAAACATATTTACTCAAGAATTCATCAATTTGTTCAATAGATTTTCGTTCTTTTCCAATATAACTACCTACTAATTCATCATTTTTATACACTAAAAAGCTTGGGATACCCATAATATCATTTTCAATAGCTAAATCTATAAATTCATCTCTATCAACTGAAACAAAATTAAAATGATTATACTTCTCTTCTAAACGTGGTAAATCAGGTTCGATGATACGACAGTCAGGGCACCATCCTGCTGTAAATTCAAATACTGTGTTTTCTTTCTTAAGTGAATTAAATTGAGATTCAGATTCTAATTTTATCATTTTAATCTACTCCTTAATCTTGGAATTGTAATTTGTTAATTTGTTCTATATTTAAATTTAATATAACTTGTTCAAGTAATTGTCTAGCAGAATAGTAATCTCTAATATCAAAAACTGCATTCGTACTGTGAATATATCTAGCACAAACACCAATTACTGCAGTTGGAATACCAATATTAGCTTTGTGTATTTCTCCACCATCTGTACCGCCTGGAGATATGTAGTATTGATAATTTATATGATTGTCTTCAGCTAACTTAATTAGATAATCTCTAAATTCTGGTTGTAGAATCATAGTACCGTCTTTAATACGGATTAATGTTCCACCACCTAATTCACCTGATAATTGATTTACACCTTTAATATCATTCGCAGGTGAACAATCTACAACCAAAGCAACATCAGGCTGAATTAATTCAGCAGCTGGCTTAGCACCACGTAATCCTACTTCTTCTTGGACGTTAGCACCAACATATAAATCGACATCCAATTCTACATCACTCAACAATTCTAGTATTTCAATTGCAATGACACAACCATATCGATTATCCCATGCTTTAGCACTATATCGATATTCAGATAACTGCGTCAATTCAGTATTTGGAACTATTGTATCTCCTATTTCAATACCTAATTCCCTTACTTCTTCATCAGAACTTGCACCTATATCTAACAATAAATCTTTGATTTCAGGTACCGCTTCATTTCCAGTTCTAAAGTGTTTAGGTATATTAGAAACAATCCCTACAATTATATCTCCCTTTCTGTTTTTAACTTGAAGGCGTTGACCCTGCCATATATCATTTGCTACTCCTCCAAGATTGGTGAACTGTAACATACCATTTGTTGTAATATTTGTAATCATAAATCCAATCTCATCCATATGTGCAGCTATCATTACCCTCTTGGCGTTAGCTTTCTTAGATTTTTTGACTCCATAGAAACCACCCATATGATTTACAATAAATTCATCAACATATGGTGCCATTTCTTTTTTCATATAATTTCGTACGTCTTCTTCAAAACCAGGCGCACCATGTAATTCAGTTAATGATTTAATTCGCTCTAAAGTTTTTTTCTTGTCCATCTTAACTAACACACTCCTTAAATGTATTATATCATTTTGAATATGGTACACTAATGATAAGAACTATTAATAGAGAGGTAAAGATTATGACACGTCAAACTTACAAATACATCTCAATTTCAGTTGCTTTACTTACAAGTATTGCTACTATTACATTTATTTATTTTCTTAGAGAAAAGAATAAAATCCAAAATCCTAGTAATGTTCTGAAAGAAGCCAAATCTTACTTTATGAATGTTAAAGGCTCATTTATTCTTCATGAGCCGTATGTAGATGACAATTTATATCCAAACAGATTAATCTTTCAAGGTGGCATAACTCAAATTAAGAATAATCAGCAAGTTGAATATATATTTTATGCGGATGCTAAATCGGGAGAAATCATTAATATTGTAGAATTATAATAAAGTAAAAGGCAAGAGAAGTGGGAAATAAAATATGCCCACTCCTCTTACCATTTTTTTACATGTAATTTCTATTATTAAAGCAATCCTAAAACCAACATTTCACTAGTCAATCATTAACGCTTAATTGACTGCTTAATTGTTTTGCCATCACGTTCATATTGAGCCGCGAAGAATACATTATCATGATAATACAAGAACCAATAATCTTGATAAATGTAATATGGAATTAATCTTTCTTTTTCTCGAATGGATTGCATTGGATAATCGTCATATGCCATAACCCATAACGGATTAATATGTGCATTCGTAGGCAATATATCAGACATATGGACAGCTCTCTCTCCTTCACTTTCAATCGTAATAATTGATTGTCCATAACTATGACCACCAACATGTTTCATATGAATGCCTGGATAGACTTCAACCTCTTTATCAAAAAGTATTAATTTATTTTCATAAGTACCTCTATTGATTTCCCAATAAGTTGCCTTACTACGGATGTTAGGACTTGTAAATTCATGCCACTCGTCTTGTTGCACAAAATGAGTAGCATTCGAAAAAATTGAGTTGCCGTCAACATCTGTTAGACCAGTTGCATGATCAAAATGCATGTGGGACATAAGTACCATATCTATATCTTCAACATTTAAATTTAATTTTTCTAGTTCATCATGTATTTGACTTTCATACGTGACACCATAATTTTTAAGTTGTTTATCAGTTAATTTATGATTACCAATTCCAGCATCAATTAAAATATTTTTATCCCCTGTTTGAATTAAAATTGGATAAGTTAAATTTGGAACTTGGTTTTTCTCATTAACAGCATATCGTTTAGTCCATAATGGTTTAGGAACTACTCCAAATATGGCCCCACCATCCATTTGTGTTATACCACCATTTAAATAATTGATGTTAAATGCGCCTAATTTCATATTAAACACCCTCCATTTGTCTTTTTATCTATCAAGTGTTCACATATCAAACTAACTTACAATACAATATCCACTTTAAAAATAAATAAACAGGAGTGGCACATCATTCATAATGAATCATTGTACCACTCCTGTAGGGTGATTAGAACTGAGTAAATTTTATTGGTGTTAACTTCACTTTTCTATCACTAATTTAATATTTGTAATACATTATTTCAATAATACTTACTATTGAAACTTTACTAACTAATGTTAAATAGATTTATGAAATTTTGCTTCCATACGATAAATTCTAGAACCTTTTTCAGAAAATTTCTTTTCATATTCTGTCAAAATATTATCTTCATCATCTTCATCATGTAGATTTAGATTTAACTTCGTAAAGTACATCCCATATTGCGACATACTTTCTAAACTGAAAGCGAACAAACCTCTATTATCCGTTTTAAAATGAATTTCTCCATCTTCTTTTAAAATTTGTTGATATAAAGCTAAAAAAGTATGATATGTCAATCGACGTTTAGCATGCCTTTTCTTTGGCCAAGGATCTGAGAAATTTAAATAGATTCGAGAGACTTCACCATCATTAAAATACTCATTTAATTCTATAGCGTCATTACATATCATTTTTAAATTTGTCAGGTTTAGTTCCTTCACTTTATCCAACACTTTATACATTACACTTTTCTCACGTTCCATAGAAACAAAATTTATTTCTGGGAATTTAGAAGCTAGTGTTGTTATAAATTGCCCCATACCAGATCCAATTTCTATATAAATCGGTTGCTCTTTATCAAACCACTCTGACATTTTTCCAGCATGCGCCCCATCCATATCAACTAAATTAGGATGTTCTTTTAAATAATCTTCCGCCCATGGTTTATAGCGAACTCTCATACACGAAATCTCCCTTAGATAAATAAATTACTATTCATAACCTCATTTAAGAATTTCAACCAATTATTCATATCTTTAAATCTTTTCTGTTCTTCATACCACTGAACCATTCCGATTGATTGAATTACCGTATACCATTTCATACGCTTATTTAATTCAATGTTCTCTTCTACACCGTATGTTTTAAACCAGTCTGACCAGTTTTTTTCGGGAACGTAGTTATAAAGCAGCATTCCAATATCAATTGCAGGATCAGCAATCATTGCACCTTCCCAATCTACTAAGAACAACTCATCCCTATCAGATAATAACCAATTATTATGATTCACATCTCCGTGTACAACAGTAAAAAAGCGAGAATCTAGGTTAGGTATGTGTTCTTCTAAATATGTTAATGATTTACGAATAATATGATGTGTTAATACTTCTCTTGATAATGAAGCATTAATCTTTTTTAACATAATATTAGGTGTGATTGGTTCCATTTCCATTCGTTTAAGCATATTGAGTAAAGGTTTTGAACCATGAATCTTTTTTAATAATGCAGCAACTCGTGATTGATACATTTCATCAGGTTCTAATTCTCGGCCATTTTTCCAATGTTGTGCTGTAACTACTTCACCTGTTTCAATACGTTTAGTCCAAACTAATTTAGGTACAATCCCCTCAGCTGAAAGCGCTGCTATAAATGGATTAGAATTACGCTTTAAAAATAGCTTTTGTCCATCTTGTTCAGCCATGTATGCTTCACCTGAAGCGCCACCTGCAGAATCAAGTGTCCACCCTAATTGATAAAACTGCTCCAACTCGTTCACCTCACTTTCAATTAGAAAATGGCTCGAGAAATATAGTTTTCAAGAGCCATATATTCTAATTTATTATAATCATTTGTTGGAAAATAGATTATTTATTTCAAAATAGTTATGTTTTTACATATAAGTCATAATTTTAAATAATATGTTATTGTCCCCTAACACTTATTTAAATAAATACGTCTCTTTTATCACTCAATGTTGATTTTATAATTTTTAGCCTTCTTTTTCAACTGAAAATGAGAAACAAAAAGATACATTTTACTAGTCGATACTTGCTAAAATTCGATTCAATCTTTAGGTTTCATTATAACACATTTTCATATCTTTAAACTGAGTATTTTTAATTTAATTCATTTAATTTATTCACACTGAAAAATAAAAAAGAACGTACTAAAATTCTATCTTTTAAGAATTAGTACGCTCTTCAATTAATTATTTTAATGAATTAACTACTTCTAGATTCAATATATTTATTAAAGCCTTCTTGTAATTGACGAGTCACAGGACCTACCTTACCGTCACCAACTTGTTCACCATCAATCTTAACAACTGGTGTCACTTCAGCAGATGTACTAGAAACAATGACTTCATCAGCATTTTTTAAGAATTCAACAGTGAATGTTTCTTCTTTAAAAGGAATATCTTCATCTTCAGAAATCCATTTAATAACCTTACGAGTAATACCATTTAAAATGTAATTATTAACGGGATGCGTATAAATAGCACCATCTTTAATCGCATATACATTACTAGAAGCGCCTTCTGTAACAGTTTCCCCTCTATGTTGAATTGCTTCACCAGCATTGTATTTAACCGCATATTCCTTTGCAAGTACATTTCCTAGAAGGTTTAAACTTTTAATATCACAACGTAACCATCTAATATCTTCAACAGTAGCTGCATTAATACCATTTTCTAAATCATCATATGGACGGTCATAACTTTTAGCAAATGCCATAATAACTGGTTTTACTTCTGGAGTTGGGAACGAGTGATTTCTTGGTGCTACACCACGCGTAGCTTGAATATAGATACCACCATTTTGAATATTATTTACCTTTAATAATTCTCTAACTACATCTATTAATTCTTCGACAGTATAGCCTAAATCTAATTGAATTTCACTTGCACTTCTAATAAATCGTTCAAAGTGTTCTGTTACTGTAAATAATTTCCCATCATATGCTCTAATGTATTCATAAATTCCATCACCAAATACATAACCACGGTCTTCATAAGATACTTTAGCTTCATTTTGGTCGATAAATTCGCCGTTAATAAAAACTTTTGTCATAGATCATCCCTCCACACATAGTGAATAAATTGCTTCTAAATAGATACTTGTCGCGTTGAACAATTGTTTTTTAGTAATATACTCATTCTTTTGATGCATTAAATCCTCTGAATCTTCAAACATAGCCCCAAACGCTACACCTTTATCAAGATTTCTAGCATATGTTCCCCCACCTATTGTATATGGTTCAGACATATCACCAGTTTGATTTCTATAAGCTTTAACTAATTTTTGTACAAATGGATCATTTTTGTCTACAAAATGAGGTTGTTGAACTTTTCCTAATTCAAGGTCAAATCCATATGCTTTAATTTCTTTTGTAAATCGTTGTATTGCTTCTTCAAACTCAAATTTTTGAGGATAGCGTAAGTTTATGCCAAAACGTCCACCTTGTTTGTTATCGTAAGAAATTATACCAACATTTGTTGTTACATCACCCATGACGTCTGTATGGAATTTCATACCCATTTTCTCACCAAAGTGTGATTCATGAAGATAACGATTACTAAAGTCTACAAACTCTCTTGCCGTTTGATTTAAATTTAATGTTGATATGAAATCTAATAAATATAAACCAGCATTAACTCCTAATGAAGGGTCCATACCATGAACAGCTTTACCTTCTAGCGTTAAAACTAACTCACCACTATCAACAACACTCTCACCTTGTAATTTATGTTGGTCTAAGTAGTGTTCAAAATGTTGTACAACGTCTGTCATATTTTCTTTTACAAATACTCTAGCTTGTGCATGATCTGGCACCATATTATAACGTTGTCCAGATTCAAACGATATTAATTCATAATCTGGTTCATCTTGGTCTTCAGAAGTGCTATTTTGGACTAAATCGAAAGTTGTTATACCTTTTTCACCATGAATAGCTGGAAATTCTGCATCCGGTGCAAATCCTAATGTAGGCATTTCTTCAGTTTGGAAATATCTTTCAGTACATTTCCAATCGGATTCTTCATCCGTACCTATAATGATATGAATACGTTTCTTCCAATCAACTTTCATGTCATTTAAAATTTTAACTGCATAATAAGCAGCTATTGTAGGGCCTTTATCATCTAACGTACCTCTAGCAATAATTGCATCATCAGTTACAACTGGGTTAAATGGGTCTGAATCCCAACCATCTCCGGCGGGTACAACATCAACGTGGCATAAAACGCCTAATACATCGTCACCCTTGCCCGCTTCAATTCTGCCTGCAATGTGATCTACATCATGGGTAGAAAAACCATCTCTTTGTGCAATTTCGTACATATAATCGAGTGCTTGTCGTGGTCCAGGACCAACTGGAGTTTCATCAGATGCTTTTGAATCATCTCTGACACTCTCAATTGAAAGCAGACCTTTCAAATCATCGATAATTTGACCTTCATATTCTTGAACTTTTTCTTTCCACATTCGAGATCAACTTCCTTTTCAATAGATATACATATTATTCTACATAACTATGGCGATAAATTACAGTAAGATGTCAGAATATTTATAGATTTTATAAAAAATATTATTAACTATATTGAGTTTATACATTTGACACCCTTTTATGTAGTTATATTTAACAAGATTGTACGTTAGCATGTTTAGTAATAATTATAGTTACTTATTTTCTAACGTATCTTCTTATTAAATAAAAAAGAACCTGATACATTTTTCAATGTTCAGGTTCAAAAACATCTTAGATAAAATCAAGATTAGTCTTTATCTTCTAATGCATTATTATTTTTCTTTAAGTCTTCTTCAGTGACAACTCTTAAATTGTTATTAACAGTTGCGCCACCTTCATCATCAAATTTACCTTCTTCTAATGAATCTTCTTTATTAGCATCTAAATTAGTAAATTTTGATTTTTCTTCTTCTAAAAATGATTTTGGATCATTTTTTAAACGATTAGCATAGTCTTGAGGATTATTTCTAACTTCTTGAATTGTTTCATTAGCTTTAGAACTTAATTGACTTGCTAAGCCTCTTGCATTTTCTTTGTAACCCTCTGGATCTTCTTTATATTTATTATATTGTTCTTTTAATTTATCTCTGCTTTCTTTTCGAGATAATACTACTGCTACAGCTGCAGCGCCAACACCAGCAATTATTCTAAATAAACCTGTAGTTTTAGCCATATTAAACACCTTCTCCTTTGTTAATGCTGTAAAAGTTTTAATTCTTTATCTGAAAGTAACTTATACTCTCCAGATTTGAGATTTTCATCTAACGCCAAATTAGCGATTTTAAGACGTTTTAATTCTAATACCTCATTTTCAATGGCGTGAAACATCCTTTTAACTTGATGATATTTACCTTCATAGATAGTAACATGTGATATAGTTTCATTTATTCTAGTTAATTGTGCTGGTTTGACTGGACCGTCAGAAAGGATGATGCCTTTCTTAAATGCGTCAATATCAACTTTAGTAACGGGTTTTTTCGATGTCACTTCATATGTCTTAGAAACATGTTTAGAGGGACTCATTAAATCATGACTAAATTGACCATCATTAGTAATAAGTAGTAAACCTTCAGTATCCTTATCTAGCCTTCCAACAGGAAAGATATTTAGATGTTGGTATTCCGGAATTAAATCAATTACAGTACGATTTGATTCATCGTGTGTAGCTGAAATATAACCTTTTGGCTTATTAAGCATAATATAAACATTGTTAACGAACTCAACTTGCTTGCCATTTACATGAACTATATCTTCTGTAGGATTAATGTGAGATTTAGGTGACTTCTCAACTGAGGTGTTAACTGTGACCTTTCCTTTTTTTAAAAGATGTTTAACTTCAGTACGCGTTCCAACACCCATATTTGCTAAAAATTTATCTAGTCTCATCTTAGGAATCCAACTTTACGACGAATCTTACCAGGTAAATCCCCTAAAAACTCATCAGCTAATCTGTTCTTAATTGTTATTGTTCCATAAATCAGTCCACCAACTATAACACCTATAATTAGTATTATAAATGCACCAGATTTTCGATCTACAGAAATAAATAAGCTTAGTAAGAAGTATACTACTTCAACACTTATCATCATGATTAAACTATAAATGAAAATTTTAGCAACTTGAACCAATGTATCTGTAAAGTGGAACTTGGCATAAACTTTTAAAATCATTAAGTTTGCAACATTGGCAACCATTAATGCGATTGCAGTACTTAAAACAGCTCCTGATGTATGGAATATCATAATTAAAGGAATATTTAAGATTAATTTAACAAATACTGAGCCTAAAATTACAAAAACTGTTAATTTTTGTTTGTTTATTCCTTGTAACATTGAGGCAGTAACACTCAATAAAGAAATTAATATTGCAACAGGCGCATAATAAAATAATATTTTATTACCATCTGGATTGTACTGGTAAAATACTGTATATAATGGTGAAGACAATGCCATTATACCTAGACTAGCCGGAACTGTTATATACATTAATACACCAATTGAAGTTTTAATTTGGCGATGCATTTCATTTAAGCGACCCTCTGCAAAAGTTTTGGTAATAAATGGTATTAAACTAACAGCAAATCCAGCTGCTAAAGATGTTGGTATCATGACAATTTTATTTGTTGTAAAGTTTAAAATTGTAAAGAAATAGTCTTTATTCGCATGAAATCCTGCTGCATCTAGTGCATTATTATGTGTAAATTGATCCACTAAATTAAATAAAGGGAAATTCAAACTTACAATAACAAATGGAACACTATATGAAATAATTTCCTTATACATTTTTGTGTATGGCACGTCCAAACCGGTATGATCAGAAGCTACCATTTTCTGTATATGTGGTTTACGTTTACGCCAGTAATACCAAAGCGTTAACAAACCAGCAATTGCACCTATAGCAGCTGCAAATGTTGCTATACCATTTGCTTGTAGATAAGAACCATGAAAAACATTTAATACTAAAAAACTACCTATAAGAATAAAAACTATTCTAGCAATTTGTTCTGTTACTTCTGAAACTGCTGTAGGACCCATAGATTCATAACCTTGAAATACTCCACGCCAAGTAGCAAGTAATGGTATGAACATAACTACCATACTAATAACTCGGATAATCCATGTGATATCATCTATTGTCCAACCGCCTTTGCCTTCTTTACGTCCTAACGTTAAAGCAGCAATGTCTGGTGCTAAGAAGAATAATATTAAAAATCCAATTATTCCAGAAATGGACATCACTATAAAACTCGATTTATACAATTTTTGTCCAACTTTATACGCACCTAAGGCATTATATTTAGCTACAAATTTTGAAGCCGCTAACGGTATGCCTGCGGTTGCTACTGCAATTGCAATATTATATGGAACATAAGCATAGTTAAATGGTGCTAACTTTTCTTCCGCATTTGCACCCATAATGGCATAAAAAGGAATTACAAAAAGTACACCTAAAATTTTAGTAATAAGAATACTTAATGTAATGAGAAAGGTACCTCTTACCATTTCCTTATTTTCACTCATATTTAATCTTCCTGCCTTTTTAATAATCAAATTATTTAATTTAAAAACTGTAATTTTTAAGGGCTTGCATTACTATAAAATATATCACAAAATACTAATTGTTTACTAATTACTTTAATAGTTTTACTAAATTTAAGTTTAAACGCATAATAAATCAAGATATATAATTAATTAATGATGAACCAATCTTAAATTATAACTAAATTTATTGAGAATTCAAACGTATTTTAATTTATAATAAGAGAACTATGATTAACAAATGGAGGTTACTCTATGTATCAAACGATTATTATAGGTGGTGGACCTAGTGGGCTTATGGCAGCGGTTGCTGCATCAGAACAAAGTCAAAATGTACTCTTATTAGAGAAGAAAAAGGGTCTGGGTAGAAAACTTAAAATTTCAGGTGGTGGTAGATGCAATGTTACAAATCGTTTACCTTACGCAGAAATTATAAAAAATATCCCTGGTAATGGAAAATTTTTATATAGTCCCTTTTCAGTATTTGATAATGAATCGATAATCGACTTCTTTGAATCTAGAGGCGTCAAATTAAAAGAAGAAGACCATGGCCGTATGTTCCCTGTCTCAAATAAATCTCAAGATGTAGTTGATACACTTGTAAATACCATAAAACAAAACAAAGTTGACATAAAAGAGGAAACTATCGTCAATGAGATTAATGTAGAAGATAACGGAACTTTTGAAGTTACAACCGATAAAGGTATTTTTTCAAGTAAAAGTGTCATTATTGCAACTGGTGGAACTAGTGTGCCTCAAACAGGTTCAACGGGTGACGGCTATAAGTTTGCTAAAAAATTAGGACATAGTATCACTGAACTCTTCCCTACTGAAGTCCCTATCACTTCAGCAGAGCACTTTATTAAATCCAAAGAACTTAAAGGTTTAAGCCTAAAAGACGTAGAATTATCTGTACTTAAGAAAAATGGTAAAAAAAGAATAAGTCATAAAATGGATATGATATTCACTCATTTTGGTATAAGTGGTCCTGCAGCGTTAAGATGTAGTCAATTTGTTTATAAAGAACAAAAAAACCAAAAGACAAAAGAAATTAATATGCAATTAGATGTTTTTCCAGAATACAAAAATCATGTTCTAGAGAAAAAAATAACATCTATTTTAAATGAAGAACCTGATAAATATATAAAAAATAGTTTAAGAGGACTTATAGAAGAACGCTATTTGTTATTTATGCTGAATCAAGCTCAAATCGATGAAAATACTACATATCATCACCTATCAAACCAACAACTAAAACAATTAGTTGACTGTTTTAAAGCCTTTACCTTTAAAGTGAACGGCACTTTACCAATTGATAAAGCCTTTGTAACTGGTGGTGGTGTAAGTTTAAAAGAAATTTGGCCAAAAACGATGATGTCAAAATTACAACCTGGATTATTTTTATGTGGAGAAGTATTAGATATTCACGGTTATACAGGTGGCTATAATATTACAAGTGCACTTGTTACAGGACATGTAGCAGGTTACGAAGCAGGTAAATTTTAATAAAAAGAACTCCCTAAGATTATTCTAGTAATATGTAGAATAATCTTAGGGAGTTTACTATTCATCTTGCAATCCAATAAATATAAATGTGATTTTTTACTTCGACGCTCTTCTTCTCATTGATCTTAAAATTAAGAATAAACCACTTACAAATGTGAATGAAATTAATGGACTTGATGTATCATTATTTATACCAGTGTTTGGTAATTGATATCTTCCTTTTTCATTTCTAACTTTATGATAAGCTTTATTAGTTTTATGTTGCTCAGTAGTTATTATCACAGATGCATTTTCATTATTGATAAGTGATTTTTTATTATTTTGCTTGTTAATTTTAATATTTGCAAATTGAATTTTAACATCATTTACTATCTTATTTATTGTATTATTTCTTGAAGCAAGATCAATATCTTTGAATGATTTTTTAACTATTTGTTCAATGATGACTTTAATTCTATCTTTTTCCTCTTTTGAAACGCCATTCATATTATTTAATTTATTTTTCAATTGTCTAGCTATTTTTTCAATTTTTTTCTTTGCATTTAATTTAGCTTTATTTTCAGGTAAAGTTTTAGTAATTAATTTGCTATATTCTGCATCTATTTTAGTCACTTCATAAGATGTCTTAGCTTTTTCTATTTCAATTTTAGCTTTTTCAAAAAGTAGTTTAATCATTTGTTTTGCTTTGGCTTTTTCTTCTTCAGTTGCCAAATGATTAGAATCTATTTTTGTCATCTGTTGTTTGACTAATTCCTGTAAGTGCTTAATTGCTTTTGATTTTGCTGAATTATCAGCTTCAATATTATTGATGGCCGTTTTACCTACATCAATCGCATTATCGACTTCAGAGTTGTTAACCGCTTTATCTATCGCTTGTTTTATTGTTGTTGCGGCTTCATCTACTTTTGATTTTGCTGCTACTTTTTCTTCTTCTGTCGCATTTGAGTTTCGATCGATTTCTGCTTTCTTAGCTTGTGCAACGTTGTCTATTTCTGCTTTTGCTTGATCTTTTTTAACAACCGCTGGTTGCACTTGATTGATTGATTCGACTCCACTCTCTTTTGCTGCGTCCACTCCTACGTTATTTGTTGTTTGGTCTATCGCATTCTTAGCTGTTGTTACTGCTTCATCAACTTTAGCTTTTGCTGCTGCCTTCTCTTCATCTGTCGCATTTGGTGTTTGATCGATTTCTGCTTTCTTAGCTTCCGCGGCTTTATCAATCGCCGCTTTTGCTTCATCTTTCTTAACAACCGTTGGTTGGATATTGTTAATTGAATCTAAACCATTTGATTTCGCAGTGTCTACACCGTCATTATTTGTTGCTTGA
>NZ_JANJPM010000048.1:0-11003 GCF_026222585.1 Staphylococcus sp. SUC_1.2
ATTTAAAATTTATAATGGAGCGGGTGATGGGAATCGAACCCACAACATCAGCTTGGAAGGCTGAGGTTTTGCCATTAAACTACACCCGCAATATATAATGATTGGAATTGATTTGGTGCGGCCGAGAGGACTTGAACCTCCACGGGATTTCTCCCACTAGGCCCTCAACCTAGCGCGTCTGCCATTCCGCCACGACCGCTGGCAAAACGCAATAATCTATTGATTATCGAGAACAGTATTTATTGTAAATGATTTGTAATAAAAAGTCAATAACTTTTTAATATTATTTTAAACAAATTTACTATTTTTTAATGTTTACGTCATTCATTAATACAACGATAACTATAATACATACTTTTTAAACATAAGTCAATAGTTTTTATTAAAAAGTTTAAAAACCTACAACATTGTAGGTTTTTAAAGGACATTGTTATATTAGTAAAGTCTTATTGTTCATATTTAAATTTATTTATAAATACATCTTTAATTTCAATTTACTTCCACATTTACCACATCTCATTTTATCAGTATTAACTTTTCTAATTCTTAGATATGTAGTTTTACATTTACAACATTGATATATATAATTTGCTCTTTCTTCATAGCTTTGAATCGGCTGACAAAATCTTGGTGCTTGAACTTTATTGCTTAGCATTTTAAAGTCATGATCCTTATGTTGATAACCTTTTCCGGATAAATGTAAATGATAATGACATAGTTCATGCTTTATGATATTTATTAAAGCCTCTTTTCCAAAACGAGAAAATTGCTTCGGATTAATCTCAATATGGTGTGTAGATAATACATATCGTCCGCCTGTTGTTCGTAATCGAGAATTAAAATACGCTTTATGTTTAAAAGGTTGTTTAAAATACTCAAGTGAAGTTGTTTCTACTAACTTTTGAAGCATTTTATTATTCATTAGGATTAATCATAGTCAATGATACTTTTTCTTTATTTTTATCAATATTTAAAATCCAAACATCAACTATATCTCCTACACTAATAACATCCATAGGATTTTTAACATATTTCTTTGATAATTTTGAAATGTGAACTAAACCATCTTGTTTAACACCTATATCTACAAATGCTCCAAAATCTACTACATTTCTAACCGTTCCACTTAACTTCATACCTTTAGACAAGTCTTCGATTGATAATATGTCAGATTTTAACTGTGGTGTTTCATAGCTATCACGAGGATCACGATTTGGCGCTTTAAGAGATTTTATAATATCTTCTAGTGTTGGTTTGCCTATTCCAATTTCGTTTGATTTTTCTTCAATATTAATATCGCTAAGTGTTTGTTTAAGTTTATCTGAACCTAAATCATCAATTGATAGTTGTAAACTTTCTAAAAACTGATATGTCGCTTGATAACTTTCTGGATGAATAGATGTATTATCTAATGGTTCTTTACCATTAACTATTCTTAAAAATCCGATACTTTGTTCAAACGTTTTACTACCCAAACGTTTTACTTTGCTTATTTCGGAATGATGCTTTATAGATCCATTTTCTTCACGATAATCAATTATATTTTGAGCAATGGTACTTGATAATCCCGAAACATATTGAAGTAAAGATTTTGAAGCGGTATTTACATCTACACCTACTTGGTTAACTGCAGTTTCTACGACAAATGTGAGAGCTTGTTCAAGTTCTTTTTGGTTTACATCATGTTGATACTGTCCTACTCCAATAGATTTAGGATCAATTTTCACTAATTCACTAAGCGGATCTTGCACACGTCTACCAATAGACACTGCACTTCGTTCTTCAACTTGAAACTCTGGAAATTCATTTCTTGCTATTTCAGAAGCAGAATATACAGAAGCTCCTGCTTCATTTACGATAATAAATTGAGCATTTAGTTGATATTTTTTTATTACATTTGCTACAAATTGTTCCGTTTCACGACTTGCTGTACCATTACCAATTGCAATTAATTCAACATTATTTTCAGTTATCATTCTAACTAATTCTTTTTCTGCCAATTCTATTTTAGATTTTGGAGGATGAGGATATATAACACTTTTAGCAATAAATGTTCCAAAAGAATTAATAACAGCTAATTTACATCCAGTTCTAAATGCTGGATCGACACCTAAAATTTGTTTACCTTTCATAGGAGGCTGTAATAATAAATGTTTTAAATTTTCACTAAACACTTCTATAGCGTGATGCTCTGCTTTTTCAGTTAAATCATTTCGAATTTCTCTTTCAATTGAAGGCAAGATTAAACGTTTTAAACTGTCTTTAATTGCAGACTCAATATATTCAACTAGTTGATGAGCTTTTTTTACTTCTTGCGATTGTATAAATGTTTCTATTGAAGTAGTATCAAATTCAATTTTAATTGACAATACTTTTTCTTTTTCTCCACGATTCATTGCTAAAATTCGATGATTAACTATTCTTTTTATAGGCTCAGAATAATCATAGTACATACTAAATATCTCTTTTTCATCATTTGCTTGTTTTTTCTTTGTTGTCACAATCTTTCCTTGATAATAAACGTCTTTAAGTAAACGTTGTCGATACTTAGGATTATCCGAAATACGTTCAGCAATAATATCTTGAGCACCTTGAATTGCCTCATCAACTGTTTTAACTTCTTCACTTAAATATTTTCTAGCTTCTTCATTTACATTCATACTTTGTCCTTCTATTAAAAAGTGAGCTAATGGTGCTAATCCTTTTCGTTTTGCTTCAGTTGCTCTAGTTTTCTTTTTTTGTTTAAAAGGACGATATAAATCTTCTACACGTTGTAATTTTGTTTGTTGAAGAATGTCTTGCTTTAATTCATCAGTAAGTAAACCTTGTTGTTCAATATTATGTATAACTTCTTCTTTACGTTTTTGAAGATGCGCTACATATTGATATTCATCAGATATTTGTTTAATTTGAACCTCATCTAAACCACCAGTTGCTTCTTTTCGATATCTGGCAATAAAAGGTACTGTGTTATTTTCCTCTAATAGATTTAATACAGCTATGACTTGTTTTTCTAAAAATTGATATTTTTTTACAATATCATTAATTAATGTCTTTTCCATGTTATAACCACTCTTTGTATATAAATTCTCTTTAATTTTAACATATCTTTATTTTTACATTACATTTTTAACAATAAAAGGAGCGCCATAGAATTCAATATGAACTCATTGGTCGCTCCTCAATTTCATTGCTTAGCAGCTTGTTGTAATTTTCGTATTGCAGTTCGTTGTAATCTAGATACATGCATTTGACTAAGTCCAATACGTTCACCAGTTTCCTTTTGACTTAATCCTTCAATGAAAGTACATTGAATAATTTCTCTTTCTCTATCAGATAAGATTGGTAAAATACGTTCAAGAATCATTCGTTTTTCAGTAAGGTCGTAATTATCATCTTGTTGACCCATAATATCTAACAATGTAACTGTAGATCCATCCTTATCTGCTTCAATTGAATGATCTACGCTAAGTGCGTTATAGCTTTGACCCATTTCCATGGCTTCTAATACTTCTTCTTCATTTACTTCTAAACGGTTCGCAATTTCTAAAATTGAAGGAGAACGTCCGAGTTCATTCGTAAGTTCATCGCCCACTTTTTTTATTCTTGGACCAATTTCTTTAATTCTTCTAGGAACATGAACGCTCCATGTCTTATCTCGTAAATATCTTTTAATCTCACCAATAACAGTTGGCACTAAGAATGCTTCAAATTTGCGATCGAAAGATATATCAAATCTGTTAATAGCACCTATTAAACCAACCATACCCACTTGAACTAAATCTTCATGATGTGATTGTCCTTTTGAATACTTATATGCTAATGATTCAATTAGTTTGCGATAATGTTTAACTAATTTATCTTGCGCATGAGGATTTATATTGTCTTGGTGTTCTTTAATCCATTGGTTAATTTGTTCAGGTGATATCTCATTAACTGATTTCGACTCTTTCGTCATTATTTGGCACCTGCTCTTTTTTTATATACTTAATCATACTAATTGTTACACCAGACTCTTTTGAAACTTTTACTTCATCCATTAATGATTCAATCAAAAATAGCCCTAGCCCACCTTCACGTAAGAAATCGATATTTTCGTTTTCTTGGTAAGGCCCTAATTTTGATTTTGTAGATTCGTAGTCAAAACTTTCACCTTGATCTGAAATAATAATCTTAATTTTGTCATCAAATAATTCAAAACAAATATTAATCATACCATTTTGTTCACTATGTTTATACGCATGTTTGACAGCATTAGTAACCGCTTCACTTACTGCAATTTTTGAATCTTCAATATCATCGTATGAAGCACCTGCTCTTGTAAATACTCCTGATAAGGTAAGGCGAATTAAACTTACATATTCTGCTGAGGCAGGTAACTTCATTTCAATATAATCATTTTTGAGTGACAAATTACTCTACCTCCGTTCCTTCATTAACGTGCATTAAATCTTTTAAACCAGTAATATCAAATAATCTACTAATTCTATCTGTGACACCTAAAATATATAATTCTTTATCATTTTGATTTAGAGCCTTTAATGTTCCTACAAATAAGCCTAAACCCGTTGAATCCATATAACTTACATTTGCTAAGTTCACGTGAATATCATGATTTCCTTCTTGGCGCATAGGCACAAGTACTTCTTCTAACTCGGGTACTGTATATACGTCTAACTCTCCACCAACAATAACTTCATAATAGTCATCATGGGTTATCGTTTCTATATTAAGATTCATTTACTTACACTCCTAATCTTTTTCGATATGTATACTATAGCAACTATACCCATTATTATTATAATATAATCAAAAAATTAAATAATTAATTCACTCTTTTTATTACTAAAATTGTCATGTCATCTCTTTTTTGCGTATTTTGTATTTTTAAAATGGCTTCATATAAGATTTGAACAATATCTTGGGGATGCATATGCTTATATTTTCTAATTAAATTAAGAACAGTATCTTTTGCAATAAACTCCCCCTTTTTATTTCTAGCTTCTGTTACACCATCAGTAAAAATAATAATTAAATCATCTAAATATATTGGAATTTCTTGTTGACTATATCGCGTATGTTGACTTACACCAAGTACTCTTCCTCGAACTTCAATTTCTTCAAATGTTTCAGTTTCAGCTCTATAAATGTATCCTGGTTCATGACCTGCTGAACTACAATATAATAAGTGATTCATTTCTTCATATAGTCCATAAAACATCGTGACGAACATATTTTGATTAACATTTTTTTCTACCACACGATTGAGTCGTTTTAAACCATCACTTGGTAATTGTGAATGACCATAGGAATCCATTCCAAATTTAATCATACTCATTGCTAATGCTGCTGGAATCCCTTTCCCTATAACATCTGCTACAGCAAAACTCATCGTACCATCTCTATGATCAATTAAATTAAAATAGTCTCCACTTACTTTTTGAGCAGCTACTGAAATAACACCTATTTGTATACTATCAAACTGTGGAATGTCTGTTTTTAACATCGTTTGTTGAAGTCTAGAGGCTAAGTCAATTTCTTTATCGTGGAATTGCATTTTATCAACTAAATTTTGATAATCTCTATAGCTATATCCAAAGCCTTTTACTACTTCTTCTAATACATCTAATGTATCTAAGATTTGAGATGTTTTTAAATTTAAAGAAGCAATATACGTTTTATGTAAATCAACAACATCTTCTGGTAGAATATCCTTTTTGATTACTTCTTCAGTGAATTCATCGCACTTCTTTAAAAATTGTTCTTTATTTTTAGTAACCAAGCTCTCATCTATAAGTTGCTTATAGTTTTTTTTAAATTCTTCCACGAATTTTGCCTCCTTACTTCATAGCTGATTAAAATATGTTTAAATATTGTCTGACACAATACAACATTTTAAATTTATTCATTAATATCAAATGTATATTATTCTAAAATAACTCTTCTACTTAAAAAGGGAGCAAGACAGTATTCATTTTGTGAATATGCTGTCTTACCCCCGCAAGGTTAATTGAAATTGAAAACTTGAGTTAAATATTTTCAATTCAGTTAACTACTGCGATATCTCTAAATAGTCATAAACTTACTCAATACTATCATTGAATTCAACTGAATTTAGTCTAATTAAAACTTTTCAAAAGTACAATTGATTTATTTCAAAAGTTTATTTCATATTTTTTGGATTATACATATAAAATACTAATTTTTTTGAGGACGAACATCGTGTAAACCTAAACTGATATCCAATGCATCGTCAACTTCTTTCATTTTATCTTCTGATAAATATGTAAGTTTCTCTTTCAATCTTTTTTTATCTAATGTTCGTATTTGTTCTAAAAGAATGACTGAATCTTTATCTAAACGATATTTTTTCTTTTCTATTTCTACATGTGTTGGTATTTTCGCTTTATTAATCCTACCAGTAATCGCAGCAACGATTACTGTAGGACTATATTTATTACCAGTATCATTTTGAATGATAACTACAGGTCTTACTCCCCCTTGTTCAGACCCTTGAACTGGTGATAAATCAGCTAAATATACATCGCCTCTTCTAATCATTCACTTTTATAATTAGATGTAAGATATGATTCGTTACAATCACAAGCTTCACATTCTAATGGAAATGCTTCTGTTGCTAGGGAGAGGTTTAAATCGGCCATTTGGACATAGCCCTCTTTTAATGATTGTTCAAGACTATGGCTTCTATTCTGATTAAAAGTTAACATACTATGAACCTCCAATTGATACAAACAAGACATTATAAACTTTAATTTAGTTTTATAATAACAAATTTTGTAACAAGTGACTATACTAATTTAATAATTCATTTGTAACTTCAAATTTTTTATTTAAATAATATATTCTTGGAAGTCTGCGTCCTAAATTACATAAAACTTCATAATTAATTGTATTTTGTTTTACAGCTAATGCCTCTACTGCTTGTGAAGAATTTAAATTGTTATCTATTAAAATAACCTCATCTCCTTCTTTCACATCATCTGGTACACTAATAATCATTTGATCCATGCATACTCTTCCAATGATTTCACATTGCTGTTGATTGACATTTACGGCAAATCCTTGCATAGATCTTAAGAAACCATCTGCATATCCAATTGGTAAAACCGCTATTTTCATTTTTTCAGTTGCAGTGAATGTACTTCCATAACTTACAGAGTCTCCAGGATTTAAATATTTAGTTTGAACAACTTGAGTTATTAATTTAGCACTTGGTTTTAATTGAACATCAACTTCATTTCTAACATATTCAGAAGGATAATAACCATATAGTGAAATTCCAAGTCTTAACGCATTGCATAATTTACAATTTGCTAATAAAGCGCCCGCTGAGTTTTGAGCATGTATATATTTTGGTCGCTCTGCTTTTGTTACCAACTCTTCAAAAAATGCATATTGCTGTTTCATTGAATCACCAGGTTCATCTGCATTGGCAAAGTGAGTAAAAACGCCGTCAAAAATAAGATTTGGATGTTCTTTAATAAGATTAATGACTAACTGATACTCTTCAAGCGTTTTAATCCCTAGTCTTCCCATTCCTGTATCTAATTTCACGTGAAGATATACATGATCTGAGTTATCTTCTATATAATGAATCGCTCGTTCTAACCAAAACTGTGAAGGCACAGTTAAGGTAATGTCATATTGAATCGCTTTATTTATATCTTTCGGTGATATCGCACCTAAAACTAATAGTTTAGCATTTATATTATGTAAGCGTAATTCAATGGCTTCATCTAAAGTAGCAACTGCAAAAAATTGAGCCCCATTATTTTCTAAAATTTCTGCTATTTTTACACTTCCTAATCCATATCCATTCGCTTTAATTACAGGAATCACCAACTTATCACTTTGAAGTGTTTTAAAAATATTATAATTGTATAGAATGGCATCAAGATCTACATTTAAATATGTCGGTCTATAAGCAACATCTGACATATGAAGTCCTCCTTATTTAAACTTATAAAAAATTGATATGATTTACTTTTCTAATATTACTTCACTCATTGCGTAATGTTGTGTATGCGTAATCGAGACATGAACAATAAAACCAGGATATTCGATGCAAGGTTTCCCCTTTTCATCGTTATAACAATCAATATCATTAAATGCTACCGTTTTTCCTAACCCTGTTCCTAATGCTTTACTAAATGCTTCTTTAGTTGCAAATCGTCCTGCTAAAAATTCTAATTTTCTTTTATCATTTTTAAAAGAGTTAAATTTTTGCTGTTCTTGCTCTGTTAGTATTCTATGTATTAATTTATCACTTTGTTTAATATACACGTCTTTTATTCGGTCAATTTCAATTAAATCAATACCAATACCATGTATCATATCCACACCTCACTTAATTATCCTTTATCATTCATATAGTTCGTGTTTTCTATTTTGAATCATTTGTTTTAAATAAATCGCTTCTTTTTTTGCAATTAGTTCTATATTGCATTCTCCACCTGCAGTAGATAAATGAAGATGTGCTAATTTATATTTTCTCATTATGAATCCTTCTATGACTTCTATATTTTGTATTCTATAAAACGGTATCATATCTGTTTCAACAGTTATGATACCTTTTCTAATATGAATCTCGTTTTCATCATAGTAATAACTGAAATAATGATATCTCAGAAGCGGAATAACAATAATAAATAGTATGATATAAAGCAATATAATGACTATAGAAATAATGATATTAATTGAAAGTTTTGATATATGAGTAAAATAAACATCTATCATATTGAGTAGAAATAAAAAAACAGTAATAATTATAAGCCCTATCAATGATGTGATTCTCATCACCTTTAGACCACTCGTGTTCATAAAACTATGTTCATTCAATCTTAGACCCTCCTAAATAGGTCTCAATATTTAATTGAACCTGTTTTTCAGAAGCATATTTAAGCTTAATATCTTCATTTACCGCACCCTTAGCTATAATAAAATGTAAATGTGCTAAATGGCTCTTTTCTAACAATGGATTTTGATTAACATTCATACCAATAATTTTATCCTTTTTAAAATAATAAGAATTAATATGCATGATACTTACTTGACGAAGTGCAATTTCATTTTTTCTATTGCATAATCCAGAAACAGATATATACACATACGCATGAATTGCCATAAAGATAATCATAATTATCGCTATCATATAACTCCATATACTCCAATAGTAAGCACCTATAGTTGCACCAAGAATTAATATGATACTAGGTATAAAAAAATGTCGATGATATCCTCGTTTTGGTACATTTTCAGTAATAGAGTTAAATTGCATTTCAGGAATTAATTTTCTAATAATAGAATATGCCTCTTTTTTATTAATAAATGGAAGAATCATAATTTTTCCATTTTCACTTACATCTTCATTAGATTTAACTTCTAAATCACTTGTAATAATAAAGTATATAGAGGTATATCCAAATAACTTTCTAATAAATGACTGTTTTTCTATAACTGCTTGTAATCGTTCAGTAGGCACTGTGATATTTTTTACATTTAGTAATCCATAAGTAATTTTCAACTCATTATCACGTTGTGTGATTGTATAGTTATAATAACGGAGAAAAACAATTAGAGTACCTATAACATAACAAAATATAAGTACAGTCAATATAATAATAGTCACTAAAAACGTCACTGACTGTATCCATTGAAAAAGACGAGACGTCCATTTTTCCCATGGGATAACATCTTCAAATGCACCTATAATAGGGGAAATAGTGGCGAATGCTACACCTATCACGCCACTGGTCAATGACATAAAAATCAACAGTTTATTAGACATTTTAAAAATTACTTTATTATTACTATTATCTTCAGATATTAATTCTTGTTCGCTATTATTGGGCTTATGATTAGTCTCTATTTCTTGACTATCTAACTGAAGTTGTCTTTTTTTAATTGTACGTTCAATCAATTCACTTTGTTGTTTCGAAATCGTTTCAAGTTCAATACCATCACTCGGCGTTTTAATTTGTAATCGTACTCCACCTACTAATTGATTAATCAGTCCTTGTGTGGTATCTAAGGATTGAATTCGATTCAAATTTAATTCTTTGCGTTTTTTATTTAACCATCCAGATGTGACTATAAATTGATCATTTTCTATCCAATAACGCGTTAGACGTACTTTTTGAAATTGATTAATCATAGAAAAAAGAATAATCAATAAAAAGATACCTGGTCCAATATAATGTCTAATATTTGTAAAATCAAAATTCCATATATTAAATCCAATAAACACGATAATGACAAAAATGTTTTGCTTTATAACATTTATTAGACCCGTGAAATAAGAAATCGGATGCAGTTTTTGAGGTTTAAATATCATCATTACTACCTCGCATTTGTGATAAGATATGTAATATTAATCGTTCTGCTTCTTTATTAGAAACAACAGGTGTTGTGAGTTCATGACCTGCAGTTACAACAATGATTCTCTTAAGATTAAACTGTTTCAATAACGGATTTGTTTTAACCTTTAAAAGTTGTAACCTTTCAATTTTTGTTGTTTTGTACCTTTTAAAAATAAAAGTATTTAAAATTTCTATGTTCTTATTTTCTATATTATAAAATCTATAAGAGTATCTATTGATAGGTTGGAGAATAAAACGAATAAGAGAACAAATAGTTAACACAAGTAGAATATAAAAAATAAAATGTGGCCAGTGAAATGCTTTCCAACAACACAACCCACCACCTAAAATAATGAGCTCTATTAGTAACGTGACTCCACTTACTAACCAATGATATAAAAATGCGGATTTAGGACTTTTATGAAAAGAGTGATGTAATTGCACAATAAACTCCTTAACAATTTTTTTTTATTATATCATACTATTTTTTAAAAATAATATGATAGATATTAATGTAAAAACCAAAACTGAATACTATCTATTTAAATACGATCAATTATCCTCTTTTTCTTTAAAATAATATTAGTATAAGCATTTATAAATTTAATAGGTAACTTATAATCA
>NZ_JANJPM010000049.1:0-10347 GCF_026222585.1 Staphylococcus sp. SUC_1.2
GAGTCCGGGACATAAAGTAAAAAGTAAAGAAAAAAATAGCTACTTTTGTCTTCAGAAATGTTTTGTTTTTGGAAATATTACAAACATGAGAGTCTTTTTAAAGAGTATTTGACATGAGCATAAGGAAATCCAGTACCACCTTTGGTGGTATTCAGCATAGCTGAAGGATTATCCTACTAGCCATTTTGCTCATGTCCTCTCAAAAAATCGTTATAAATACTGTTATTTCAATATTTATAGCCTATACTATTATCACTGAGATTTAGTGTAAAATTAACTAATATTACAGACTCATTACAATCATGACAAGACCACTTTTAATTGTCAGAAGACTCCTTTTTTTGTTGATTTCATAGTCCTCAGGCGACGTCGAGACTCTTAAGAGTCTTAATTTTTTTAGCCAAAGACTCTTAAGACTCCTACTTTTAGTATTAATTTCAACAACAAAATCACTAAAAGAGTAATCTAAGTAATTCATACATTTGTTTCACTTTTTGAAATTGATTAAATACTTTTTTCTCAATATCAAATTCAATAATGATCATATTCTTTATTTTTAAATTCAAAAAAAGAGAAAGAATAAAACAATTTCTATACGTTTCTATGCTCAATTTTATTAAAAAGTGACTCGAAATAAAGAGCTAAGTATTATTTATTTTAGACTGTCTAAAGAAATAAAATAGAACGGAAAACATGCCAAATTGCATTTTCTAAAAGAAGGTGATTTGACAGTATATTTTTATATTTGGAATAAAAAAGAGTATTTAACGAGTGAACTTTTTGATTTAACAGAAAGTGAAAAACAAGAAATTAATCATCAAGTGATTGATGAAATTGAAGAAGAAAAATAAAAATAAATTTTCTTAAACGTTAGAAAAGGTTAACGTTTTTTGTTGAAAATACGCTAAAAATGGCGGGGACATTTTGGGTACAGACACAATATGATATGGGTACATTCTGGGTACAAAACAAATTTTAGGCACCTAATGTAAAATGTTGTAACCCTTGAAATGTCTGGCTTCGACAGACCCACCTTTTTAAAAGGTGGCAAATTCCCCTTATGCTCTTACAAAGAATTTGGAGTCAATTCAAAATTTTGGTGTTTTAAAAGAAAAATGTCTCTGCAAGAACTAAAAATCAGAACTACTTTTTGAATGATTTTATGCCAATTTTTAATTTGCATGTAGATGGGCCAGTGTCTAAAAAAACGACAATGGTTAAGTAAAAAAGTTTAGGTCTGTTTTTCTGATTTTTAAATTTAGCTAATATTTTCGTTTTAAGGGTCATTAAATAGTTTTGGGCACAAAATATATAAAACAACCTCTACTTGTTCTAAAAAGTATCTTAAAATTGCAAATAAGGGTATTTTATATTTTAAAAATTCTTGTGATAAATTTTGTTAAAAATATTTTATAAATCTTGTAACTTAAATAAGAGTTAGGATAAGGAGACAGAATGAATTTTATTATTAGGAAAGAAAAAAAAGAAGATTATAAGATTACAGAAGAAGTTGTAAAAGAAGCGTTTGCTAATGAAGAGTATAGTGATCAGAGTGAACATAGATTAGTTGCGAGTTTGAGAAATTCTGATGAGTTTATTCCAGATTTATCTTTAGTAGCATTGCATAAAGATAAAATTATAGGTCATATATTGTTATCTAAAATTTTTATTGTTAAAGGTGAAAAATCTATAGAATCATTAGCTTTAGCGCCTATTTCTGTTTTACCTAATTATCAAAATAAAGGCGTAGGCCAAAGTTTAATACAAAGATCTTTAGAAATAGCAGAAGAGCTTAATTTTGATTCGGTTATAGTGATGGGACACTCAGAGTATTATCCGAAATTCGGGTTTAAAAAAGCTTCTAACTGGTGTATTCAAGCACCTTTTGAAGTACCAGACGAATTTTTAATGGCTATTGAATTAAAGAAAAATGCTTTGGATAAAACTTCTAGGATAATTCAATATTCAGATGCTTTTTTTGAATGAAAAATTTATTTTTAAAATCGACTGAATAGATAAAGACCACGCATTTATGCCGAGAAAATTTATTGTACGTTGAGAAGAACCCTTAACTAAACTTGTAGACGAATATCGGCATAGCGTGAGCTATTAAGCCGACCATTCGACAAGTTTTGGGATTGTTAAGGGTGCCGAGGCTCAACGTCAATAAAGTAATTGGAATAAAGCAATGTTTTTAGTAAATTAAAAAGAAAAGGGGTTTTTTTATGAAGCTGTACGTTAACGAAATTGTTAGAACAAATAACTTTGAAGATGATGATATTATGAATAAAATTTTAGGGATGTGGGATACTTTTTATAAAAATAATGATGATTATAAAGGGAAAGTATATGCAATTTATCATGATTATGAATCGGATTATAAAGGTGATTATTCATTAGCTTTGTGTACAGAAGATATTTCGGCAGATAAATTTTTCGAAGTTGACTTTGCTAATAGTATTGAATACAAGTGTTCTGGAAAAGATGAAATTGTAAACGTATGGAAACGTATTTGGGAAGATGAAGAAGAGAACAAAATTCAAAGAAGATATGATATTGATTGCGAAGAATATAAAGAAGATGGATCAGTTGTTATACATCTTTTTTAGGTTTTATGAAACGAGTTTCTTCTTGTCTTGATTTTGAAATAAAAAATCGACTAAGGTCGATTATGGTTTTGCACCGTTTGGAACAAACGTATAAGTGCGCCCTTGTGATAAAGTTTGTTAAGAAAAGGAGGTATTAATTTGATATTTATATATATAATATTTTCGGCTATTTTACTTTATTATGCTTTAAAATATGGAATTAGAAATGGTTTTGTTGAACTTGAAGCGAATAAAGACGGTTTAGTTTACTATAAAAAAAGTGCGAGTTTACTTGAAGAGATAGGAAATATTTATAGTAGGGTTTCTACATCTAAATCTAAAGAAGCGAAAGCTATCTATAATGAGGCTTTTGACATATTGCTTTCTGAAAAAAACCGAAGATTATATTTAAAGAATTAACTGAGAAGAAAGAAGAAATTTTTAAATTGAGTATAGATGACTAACTAACTTTAAATGACGCATTTATGCCGACCATTCGACAAGTTTTGGGATTATTAAGGATTCCAAGGCTCAATGTCAATAAAGCAATTTTATTTTTTGAAAAGAAAACAAAAGGAGTTTTTTGTATGAAATTTGGGAATTATAAAATTGATTCGTTTTACTTAATTATGATTATAGGTTTTTTAGCTACTTCTTTATTTTTCCCATTTATGCTTTTGTCTATTTTTGTTTTATTGATTATTGGTTTAGAAAAAGACGATAAAGAGGGTTAATTTTAGTTTTCGATTTTGATTTTTGAAATGAGTTGAAAACGAGTTTCTTCTTGTCTTGATACTATAAAAATAAGCAAATATATAACATAAAATGACTTATCGGAAGTACATATGCTTCAAAAGATGCAGATGGTATAATAATGGAGTCGCCTATCTCTCAGGCGTCAATTTGACGTAGGGAGGAGGTGTTATTCATGTTGGAAATCCTTGTTCACATCACGACCACAGTCATCAGTGGTTGTATTATTGCGTTATTTACGCATTGGCTGCGTAATCGCAAAGACAAATAGGCGACAATAGCCACACCTACACCAATCCCCTCACTATTTGCGGTAGTGAGGGGATTGGTGTATCCATGCTGGATTCCTTGTTAAGTGCATTATAACATCATAGTGTAGAGGAATGCAAAATTCTATTTTAAGTAGCTACTTTAGTTTCATAATTATATTATAATTATAATAATAAAGAAGTTGGAGGATATTTATGACTATACCTACAAAAAAATTGGATTATTGGTCTCAAAAAGGTGCTACACAAGCACCTAAAAATTTAAGAGAAAAAATAGAGAAAGTACTTACTGCTAATGAATCGAAAATTAAGAGGAAAAATCAACTTGATATCTATCTTCAAGGATCTTACCGAAATAATACGAATATCTTTGGGAGTAGTGATGTAGATATTGTTGTTCAAAGTAATGCTACTTTTTTTAGCAATATTTCAAAACTAGAAGCTTATGAACGAAAAATATATAACCAAACATTTGATGAAGCAACTTACACTTGGAGATATTTCAAAAATGATGTAATAAAAACTTTACAATATGCTTTTGGAAGTTCAAATGTTGAAATTGGTAACAAATCAATAAAGATATTTACAGAAGACTATGAAGCTGATGTTATACCATGCTTTGAGTATAGAAATTACTTGTCTTTTGGAAATAGTGAAGAAGATAGAGAATATATTCCTGGAATTAAATTTTTTACTACTGACAAAGGGGAGAGTATCATTAATTATCCGAAAAAGCACTACGTCTTTGGAGTTGATAAAAATGAGAGAACAAATAATTACTATAAACCTACTATAAGAATATTTAAAAATATAAAAAAACAATTAATTAAAAAAAAGAATTACAAAAAAAAGTAGTTTCATCTTATTTTATAGAAAGTTTATTATATAATGTTCCAGACCGATATTTTTGTATTGATAATGCTTCTAATAGAGTTGCAGATATTCTTAATTGGTTAACTAAAAATCAAGATTCTTTTTCAACATTTATATGTCAAAATGAGCAAATGAATTTGTTTGCCTCTTCGCAAGAACAGTGGAATGAAGAAGATGCAGATAAATTTATTTTTGAAATAAATAAATTTTGGAATGAGTGGTAAATAATGCATGAGTACAGTGTTGATGTAGAAAATAATAAAGTCATCTTTTATTTATCTATAGTCTCAATTTTTATTTCGAGTGTTTTAACTATGATTATAAATTTATGGATAGAAAAAATTCCCTATATTGAGATTACTATATCTATTACAACAATCAGTATTTTTGGCATTTTATATTCTTTATTTGATAAATTTATTTGGAAATGGAAAATTCTTCATAAATTAGGGATAATTAAAATTCCAAATTTGAATGGAAAATGGAAAGGTAATTTTCAATCTTCTTACCATGATTTCAAAGAAAATCTCCCAGTTATATTAATTATTGAACAATCATGGTCAAAAATTTGTATTAAAGGAAAGTTTAATCATTCTAAATCATCAAGTGATACAGCTTCAATAAAAGTTAATTTAGGTAAAGAAATTATGTTACATTATTCTTATTATAATGATAAAAAACCAGAATATTATAAGATGGGAACTAGTAATCATAGAGGATATGCAAATTTGGAAATAAATGGAAATTCAATGGAAGGAAATTATTTTAATGATCCTTCTAATAATAAAAATTGGGGTAAGCTAAATTTAAAAAAAGTTATTGAATCATAAGTGTATTGTAGAGGTACACCCTAATCATACAGAATAAGTTCTTGAATTTATAGTAACTGTCACTTTGCTTGATATATGAGAATTATTTAACCTTATAAATGAGAAAAAAGCAACGCACTTTAAATAAGATACGTTGCTTTTTCGATTGATGAACACCTATAATTAAACTATTCATCTATTATTTATGGTTTTTTGTATATACAATATTTCTAGTTTGTTAAAGAGAATTAAAAAAATAAATCTCGAAAATAATAGAGGGAAAATCAGTTTTTGATATCAAAATTATACATGTCAACGATAATACAAAATATAATACAAACTATAAGATGTTATCAGTATTTATTATGCATTTAGAATATTAAAATTCCTTCATTACACTCTTGGCGGTTTCACTTATCAACTTATCATTTGGCTTATCACTTTTATTGTCTTTATTCGTAAAAATGACTAAAACAATAGGTTCAGATTGGCCCTTAGGATAAACAAAAGCAACATCATTTCTAGAAGCATATGTTATTGCTTGACCACTTTTATCAGCAACCTTATAGTCTTTTGGAACACCATCTTTAATTAAAGTGTCTCCGGTTTTATTATTAAACATTAAATCAAGTAAGAAATTTTTATTTTTTTTGCTTAATTTTCCATTTGCGATAAGTTTATTTAAAGTCTTGCCGAAAGCAGCAGGCGTTGAAGTATCTTTTTTGCTCTTTGGTGAATAGTAATTTAATTCTGTCTCATATCTAACTGGATTTGTTACTTTATCTCCTAGTTCTTTTAGATGTTGTTTAACTTTTTTGATTCCACCGATTTCTTTTATAATTTTATTGTTTGCTGTATTATCACTATATGTCATTGAAGCCTCAATAAGTTCTTTTAAAGTGATATCTTTTCCTACATATTTTTCTAAAATAGGAGAATAACCAACTATATCATCTTTGTTAATATGTACTTTTTTATTTAACTTATTATAAGGTACTTGTTCTAACAAAATAGCACTATTTATCGCTTTTGAAGTCGAAGCATAGGCAAATCTCTTATCTGAATTAAATTTTACTTCCTTACCACTTTTAGTATCTAAAGCATAAACACCAATATGAGCATTATATTTTTTTTCTAAATCATTTAACTCTTGGGCATGTGAACTGTTTGAATTACATGCACTTAAAACTAAAGCAATTACAATTAAAAATATTAACTTTTTCAAAATAAACCCTCCGATATTACAGTTGTAATTTTTATAAATCAATAATATTACAATTGTAATATCGGTGTCAATAGTTTATTATAAATATTTGAAAGAAGGTGTTGAAATGGCTAAGTTATTAATAATGAGCATAGTAAGCTTTTGTTTTATATTTCTATTGTTATTATTTTTTAGGTACATATTAAAACGCTATTTTAATTATATGTTAAATTATAAAGTTTGGTATCTAACTCTTCTTGCAGGATTAATTCCTTTCATTCCTATTAAATTCTCTTTTTTTAAATTTAATAATGTGAATAATCAAGCGCCCAAAGTTGAAAGTAAGTCACACGACTTGAACCATAACATAAATACCACCAAACCTATTCAAGAGTTCACAACAGATATCCATAAGTTTAATTGGGATTCAATTGATAATATTTGCACAGTTATTTGGATAGTTTTAGTTATTATTTTAAGTTTTAAATTTTTGAAAGCCTTATTATATCTTAAATATTTAAAGAAACAGTCACTTTATCTAAACGAAAATGAAAAAAATAAAATAGATACGATACTTTTCAACCATCAATATAAAAAAAATATTGTGATTCGAAAAGCAGAGACTATTCAATCTCCAATAACTTTTTGGTATGGGAAATATATTATTTTGATTCCTAGTTCATATTTTAAAAGTGTAATTGACAAAAGACTAAAATATATAATATTGCATGAATATGCTCATGCTAAAAATAGAGATACTTTACATTTAATTATCTTTAATATCTTCTCTATTATTATGAGTTACAATCCATTAGTACATATTGTAAAAAGAAAGATAATTCATGACAATGAAGTAGAAGCCGATAGATTTGTCCTTAATAATATTAACAAAAATGAATTTAAAACTTATGCGGAATCTATTATGGACTCCGTATTAAATGTTCCATTTTTTAATAAAAATATATTAAGCCATTCATTTAATGGTAAAAAGTCATTACTCAAAAGAAGATTAATTAATATAAAAGAAGCCAATCTGAAAAAACAGTCCAAATTAATTCTAATTTTTATTTGTATTTTTACTTTTTTGCTCATGGTAATTCAAAGCCAGTTTTTGATGGGGCAATCCATAACTGATTATAATTATAAAAAGCCCTTACACAACGGTTACCAAATTTTAGATAAAAGTAAAATTTTTGGTTCAAATAGTGGATCTTTCGTCATGTACAGCATGAAGAAAGACAAATACTATATTTATAACGAAAAAGAAAGTAGAAAAAGGTATTCTCCTAATTCAACTTATAAAATTTATTTAGCTATGTTTGGACTTGACCGACATGTTATAAATGATGAAAATTCACGTATGTCATGGGATCATAAGCATTACCCTTTTGATGCTTGGAATAAGGAACAAAATTTAAATACAGCAATGCAAAATTCAGTTAATTGGTACTTCGAACGTATTAGCGATCAAATACCAAAGAACTATACTGCGACTCAACTCAAGCAATTAAATTATGGTAATAAAAATTTGGGAAGTTATAAAAGCTATTGGATGGAAGATAGTTTGAAAATATCTAATCTTGAACAAGTAATAGTTTTTAAAAATATGATGGAACAAAATAACCATTTTAGTAAAAAAGCAAAGAATCAATTATCTTCTTCATTATTGATTAAGAAAAATGAAAAGTATGAACTGTATGGGAAAACAGGTACAGGTATAGTAAACGGGAAGTATAATAATGGGTGGTTTGTAGGTTACGTAATTACAAATCATGATAAGTATTATTTTGCTACACATTTATCAGATGGAAAGCCATCTGGGAAAAATGCTGAATTAATCAGTGAAAAAATATTAAAAGAAATGGGTGTTTTAAATGGCCAATAAGCAAGTTGAAATATCTATGGCTGAATGGGATGTTATGAATATAATATGGGGTAAAAAATCAGTATCAGCTAATGAAATTGTAGTTGAAATTCAAAAATATAAAGAAGTTAGCGATAAAACGATTAGAACATTAATCACAAGACTATATAAAAAAGAGATTATAAAACGATACAAATCAGAGAATATTTATTTTTACTCATCAAATATTAAAGAAGACGATATTAAAATGAAAACTGCTAAAACCTTTCTTAATAAACTGTATGGAGGGGACATGAAAAGTTTAGTGCTGAATTTTGCGAAAAATGAAGAATTAAATAACAAAGAAATTGAAGAATTGCGAGACATTTTAAATGATATTAGTAAAAAGTAATTAGAGATATGTTTCAAACATAATACATATGTAAACTATGCTTGACTCTTATTAAATTAGTTTTGTTAATAACATTTAAAATATATTATTAAAGATGAGAGTGTACAGAAAATAACCATTTTCTGTACACCCTCTTTTTATATCTAGATATATAGCTAGTATACATATTTTAGTGTTCAATAACCCAACATAAAATCTATGTTCATAAATATGGTTATAATTAAGTTATGGTACAATGAAAATACATATAGGAGGTTCGTATTTTGAAAATAGGTTATGCAAGAGTTTCAACTGGTTTGCAAAATTTGAATTTGCAGGAAGATCGATTAAATCAATATGGTTGTGAAAAAATATTTAGCGATCACATAAGTGGAGCAAAAAGTAAACGTCCTGGTTTAGATAGAGCCATTGAATTTGCGAGGTCAGGAGATACGATTGTTGTTTGGAGACTAGATAGACTAGGACGTAACATGGCAGATTTAATCACATTAGTTAATGAACTTAATAATCGAGGCGTGAGTTTTCATAGTTTAGAAGAAAATATAACAATGGATAAATCAAGTTCTACAGGACAATTGTTATTTCATTTATTCGCAGCATTTGCAGAATTTGAACGTAATTTAATTTTAGAACGTTCTTCAGCGGGGCGAATTGCAGCTCGTGCTAGAGGACGCTATGGAGGTCGACCCGAAAAATTAAATAAACAAGATTTGACTTTACTCAAAACACTTTATGATAATGGAACTCCAATTAAAACTATTGCAGAGCAATGGAAAGTTTCACGTACAACTATTTATCGTTACCTCAATAAATTAGAGAGACAAGAGAATAAACACAAGTAGAGTAACCAATCAATTTTATGAAAAAGAATCTAGTAAATAATTATATATATCGTTAACATATAAAAACACCTTGTTTCAATATTGTTCGATGCAAATGAAGCCTTCTCTCAGCGTCTAGAAATCTTGTATTGTTGTTAAAACGATATTTTATATATAAAAAGAAAGCTGAGCAATTTTTGGCTCAGCTTTTAAAATTTTCATCATCTTACTATAATTGTAATAATTAAATAAATAACTAAAAATTTTAAACGTTTCATCATTTTCCCTTTTCAAAATATATAATGTATTTAAACTTCATCAAACTTAAAATATAAAGACGTATTTATAATATATTAACCACCAATACTTAAATTGAAAATACAATTTATATTAAATTTTGATTTCAGTTCGAAGATCTTAATCTTTAGATTTTCATCAGAACATCTTCGTATAAATGGGATTGAGGTTATCGAAAAGACTATACAACTTCAAAATAAAATCCGTCATACTTTTCTATTTCTTAATCATACTTCATAAAAAAATGTCGACAAAGTATACACTTTTGTCGACATTTCAAGACATTTATTAAACTATTTAATTATATTTTAATTAGTATAAGCCTTTTGTTTCATTACTTGTATCAATAAAGATGTTTTTAACTTGTTGATAGTTTTTAATTGCATCTTTATAAACTTCACGGCCGATACCAGATTTTTTATAACCACCAAATGGTGCACCAGATGGAATTTGATTATACGTATTAACCCAAATACGA
>NZ_JANJPM010000050.1:0-9185 GCF_026222585.1 Staphylococcus sp. SUC_1.2
AATAGAAATTGTCTTTTTTCACTTATCCAAGAACTTTATGTCCCGGACTCTTTGATTGAAAATATGTTAAAAATGCCTGGGTACAATCGGGGTACAAAACGCAAAAAATGTATACCTTTTTAAAATCTCTGTATCCCTTGAAATGTCTGGCTTCGCCAGACCATACATTTTTTAATGTATGCAAATTTCCCTTATGCTCTTACAAAGAATTTGGAGCCAATTCAAAATTCGGTGGTTTTTTGAAAGAAATTGCTCCTGCAGGAACTAAAAAAGTTGATGATTTTTTGAGCCATTTTATGCAAAATTTTAGTTTGCATATAGATGGGCAGTGTCTAAAAATCCGTCACTGGTTTTGCTCAAATTTTTGTTTGTGAAATTAAAATATATTTATTTGGCTCTCATTTGCGTTTTAAGAGCCAATATAAGTTTTTGGGTATAAAAAACTATATAAATAACTCTAATTTTTCAAAATTCTCCTTTAAAATTAAAAATAAAAGCATAAAGTGAGAAATGAATAAAATTATTGAATTTTGTTGTTTATAACAATTTCTTTTTTCGCTAAACTTAATATATTTTTAACTAAAGTAAGGGTCATATTTTTAGGATGAATGGTATATAATATTTTATATAATATTAAAACAAAGGAGATTAAATTATGAAAAAAGTTACTGGTTTGGTAGTAAGTATTGTTTTTTTAATTACTTTATCTGCTTGTGGAGCTGAAAAAACTAAAACATTTGTTGGAGAAGAATCTAATGTGAAAATGGAGGTAACTTATACATATAAAGGGGACGAAATAATTAAACAAAAATCTGTAAATACTTTGAAATATAGCGATTTTAGTCTGAATGATGATACATCTAAAAAAATAATGAAGGAAGCAATAGAGAAAGAAAGTAAAAAAATGCAAGACGTTAAAGGCGTAAAGGAAACTGTTAAAGAGAATGATGAAGGGATTGTAGAAACTATAACTATAGATTTAAAAAATGCTGATATTGATACTTTAAAATCTAAAGATATTGTTAGTATGTCTGGTAATACAGGGAATGGTTTTAGTATGAAGAAAACTGAGAAGGAAATGAAAAAAGAAGGTTTTAAAGAAAAAGAAGACTAATTTTGACTTAATATATTTTATACACTTGGAATAACGTTAGCAAAAAGCTGGCGTTATTTTTTATTTTTAATGATTTTTATAATTAAAATGTTCAACAGGAATGATTGCTCAAATTTTTATTTGATTCTCATTTGTATTTTAAGAGCTAATTTAAAATTTTAGGTATAAAATTATATAAATAACTCAAATTTTTCAAAATATCGCCTTAAAATTAAAAATAAAGGTATTCTGATTTGTAATAAAGTAGAATATAAAAAAGAGCTACCATTTAAAATTTAAGTAGCTCTTACTCACTTTTTGGCTGATTAAAAGTGGCAAAGTATTAAAAATCAAGAAAGAATATTTTAATTATAACATAGCAGTTATGACGAGAAAATTTATTGATCGTTGAACTCTTAACTAAATTTGTAGACGAATGTCGGTATAGCGTGAGCTATTAAACCGACCATTCGACAAGTTTAGGGATTGTCAAGGGTTCTGAGGCTAAACGTCAATAAAGCAATTTTATTTTTTGAAAAGAAAACAAAACGAGTTTTTCTTGTCTTGATACTATAAAAAAGCAAAGATATAACATAAATGACTTAGCGGAAGTTAACTATTATCGCATATTTAGAGAGGATATAATATACAGGTCGCCTATCTCTCAGGCGTCAATTTTGACGCAGGGAGGAGGTGTAATTATGCTTGATAACTTTGTTCACATCATGACCACAGCAGCGAGTGGTTGTATCGTCGCATTATTTGCGCACTGGCTACGCAATCGCAACGATAATAAAAAATAGGCGACTATAGCCACACCTAAAAAAATCCCCTCACTACTTCCGATAGTGAGGGGATTGGTGTAATATACTTAATAACTTTGTTAAGTATATTATAACACTGGTTAGCGGAGTAATGCAAAATAGAAGAAATAATAATGATTGGAAAGAGATAATATGAAAATCCTCTTAATTGAAGATAATATATTTATGGGGGAACTAATCCAAAAAATGTTAAGGCTAAAAAATATCAAGTGCATTGGCTTAGAAATGGTATTGAAGTAATGGAATACTTATCAGATACTTCTTATGATATTTTATTAGTGGATTGGATGTTACCTAAGCGTAGCGGACTTGAAATTATTAAAGAAATACGAGATAAAAATATAGATATTCCTATTATTATGTTAACCGCTAAATCACAGACTGCTGATAAAGTTTCCGGGTTAAACATAGGTGCGGATGATTATTTAACAAAACCATTTGAATTTGAAGAATTAGAAGCACGTATACTGGCAAACGTTAAACGTTTCTCTAGGACACAAACTATGCAACAAAATACTAAAAAGATAGGAAATATAACATATCACTATAATCAGCATCAATTTACCATTAATCAGAGAATTATTGACTTAACACTAAAAGAATATCAATTATTAGAATTATTATTTTTGTATGAAGTGGTACCGAGAAATTTAATTATTGAAAAAATTTGGAATATCGATCAAGTAGTAACAAGTAATAATGTAGATGTATTAGTTAAACTACTTAGAAGTAAATTAAAAGCAATAAGAGCTTCTCTAAAAATTAAAAATATACGTAATATTGGATATAAATTGGAAGTGAGTGATTAGTGAAAAAACATTTTGGAAAAAGTTTTATTAAGTATGTAGCATTATTAATCTTATTGTTGATTATATTATTCATTTTTATTATTTTGATATTTAATTTTAACATCAATAAAGAAATTAATGAAACATCAGAAAATCAAATAACCAGTATAAAACATGCCATAGAACAGCATGACAATGTGAATCAAGGGCATGATTATTTTATTGTAAAAAAGCATAAGGTTATAAGTAATCATACTCCTTTCTCTATAAGAGAGCTTCAAAAAAAATTTATTGGAAAAGAAAAAAATAATATTGATAAAAGTAATAAAGGTATTTTCGATGTTAGGAAAAAAGTAATTTCAAATCAGCGAATATTATATAGTCTGGCAAATGTTAAGGATTTCTATGAAACGAAGCAAGTGTTAGTTAATGTACTAACGATTGGATTTGTTTTTGCGTTTATATTAATGGCAATGCTGGCATATTATTTAGCCCGACAATCAGTAAAAGCTTATGAACAACTAATGAATGAGCAACAACTGTTTGTGCAAAATGCATCTCATGAAATGAAAACACCAATAGCCTCTTTTTTATTGAGTACACAATATTTAGAAATGATTGAAGGTCATAATATAAGCATGGAAAGTAAGAAAACGTTGCAACAAATGAAAACGGAAGCACAATATATGCAACAACTCATCGAATCTATGTTAATTGATACTAATGAGAAAAATGAAATAGTACCTATCAATGTTTCAAAAAGTTTTGATGAAGTAATTCGAACAGCTGAGCATGTCTATCAATCAACGATAGAAAGACGCTATAAGTCTCACTTAATATTTACTATGCATTCATTACATGCTAAGCAAATTATTAATATTTTAGTGGAAAATGCTTACCGTCATAACACTAATAATACTAAAGTGAGCGTTAGTGCATTCAAGAATTTTAATGGGTTACAAATAGAAGTTTCAGATAATGGTATCGGTATTCCAGAAGAGGAACAACAACATATTTTTAAACGCTTTTATCAGGTTAATCAAAATCAGAAAGGCTCAGGTATTGGATTGGCACTTTTATATAATATTGTTAAGCAGTATCATGGAACTATTGAAGTAAAATCTATAGTAAAACAGGGTACAACTTTTATTATAAAATTATAAAAATTTCAGTTTCATTTCAGTTTCATCCTCTATATTTAAAGCATTAAGAAAAAGAAGTTAGAGGAGCTGAATAACATGCCATTACATCCATTATTTGTGCACTTTCCAATCGCATTATTGTCATTAGCAACTATTATCTCTATTCTACATTTGTTTTTGAAGAAAATTAATTTATCTATCACATTAACCACGCTTCTTACTACAGGTATGGTATTTGGAATTATTAGTTACATACTTGGAGACAGTGGAGAGGCATTTGCTATCCAACATTATGGGATGCAACATGTTGAAAAATTAGTACATTTACATGAAACATTCGCCTTAACGTCGCTTATAACATATGGGTTTGCAACATCAACTCAAATAGGTAGTATGTGGTTTATAAAATATAAAAAATTATGTACAGGTGCGACAGTTATATTGACGATTATCGGATTTGTACTACTTATTATTACTGGTCATTTAGGTGCAAGTATCACTTATGGAAAATAAAAAGGGGAGTAGGTATATGAAACAAACATACTTTCACCATGTAGAACATAGTAAAGTCCAAAAACAATCTAAAGTAACATTATGGGCAACGCTATTAATCACTTTATTTTTTACCATTGTAGAACTTACAGGAGGAATATTATCTAACTCTTTAGCTTTATTGTCAGATTCCTTTCACATGTTAAGTGACGTACTTGCGCTCGGATTATCAATGCTGGCTATTTACTTTGCAAATCGTAAACCAACAGCACGTTTTACTTATGGTTACTTACGTTTCGAAATATTAGCAGCATTCTTAAATGGTTTAGCACTATCAGTAATTTCTATTGGTATTTTTTACGAGGCGATCATACGTATAGTTTATCCTAAGCAAGTTGAAAGTGGATTAATGCTTGTCATAGCAACAATTGGTTTAATTGTAAATATTGTGTTGACAGTTATATTAATGCGTTCTTTAAAGAATGAACAAAATATCAATGTACAAAGTGCATTATGGCATTTTGTTGGAGATCTATTAAATTCAGTAGGAGTCATTTTAGCAGTTTTACTAATACATTTCACAGGTATACAATTATTCGATCCTATTTTAAGTATGGTCATTTCAATCATTATTTTTAGGGGTGGTTATAAAATTATGCGTAATGCTTGGATGGTATTGATGGAAGCTGTGCCACAAGAATTAGATACAGACAATGTCATAGAAGCAATAAAATCTATTCCCGACGTTATCGATGTTCATGAGTTTCATTTATGGGGAATTACAACAGATCAATATTCTTTAAGTGCACATGTTGTTCTAGATAGTAGAAGTAGTATAGATGCTTTTTTGGTTATAAATGAAATAGAAGATTTATTAAAAGAAAAATATGGAATATCACATACCACAATACAAATAGAACATTTAGATATTAATCATCTTAATGAACCTTATTTTGAAAATGTTAAAGAAAATATAAAAAATTAGTAATTTGATTGATAATTAAACAACGTAAAAAAGGTTTATCTAACACTGATAAATTCCTATTATGTAAAGAGAAAATCCGAGATCTCGGATTTTTTTCTTGTTTTTAGAAACGAGTAAAAACGAGTTTCTCCTTGTCTTGATATTGAAATCGCAATCAATTTTACATCCTTTAAAAACTTCGAAGAATAATTTAATAAAAAAACCATCGACAAAGTGTATATCTTTATCGATGGTCTAATCTATCAAATAAATATTTATAATTAATCTTAATTTATGCTTCTAATTGTTTAATAATCTCTCTATTGAAATCATCTAAGTCATCTGGTACACGACTTGTTACAATATTGTTATCTACTACAACTGATTCATCGACAACATGTGCTCCTGCATTAGATAAATCTTTACGTACGTTGATAACACCAGTTATTGTACGTCCATTTAAATCATCAGTATCAACTAGTAAAAGTGGACCATGACAAATCGCAAATGTTGGTACATCATTTTGAGTAAAGTACTTAGTAAAGGTACCATAACGTCCTTCTTCATCACCACGTAAATGGTCAGGTGAAAATCCACCAGGAATTAATAATGCATCATAATTTTCTGGTTTAGCATCTGCGATACTAACATCTACAGTTACTTTTTTACCATGTTTACCAACAACTTCATGATTAGCTGTATCACCAATAATCTCAGTCTCAAATCCAGCATTTTCTAATGCTTCTTTTGGACTAGTTAATTCTATATCTTCAAATTCATCTGCTAAAATGATTGCTACTTTTTTAGTCATATTACAACATTACCTTTCAATTATAATTTTTAAATCTAGATATTATATACACTAAGAAGGGGGGAGTTTAAACATATATTAAAAATGGTTAAGCATTTCCATCAATTATATCACGACATTGTTTAGCAGCAGCTTTTGGATCGTCAGCGTTTGCTATGCCACCACCAACAATAATTAAATCTGGTTGTTCAACTGCCACTGATTTAATTGTATCGGGTTTGATACCACCTGCTACGGCTACTTTTGAATTTGAAATAACTGATTTAACAGTACGTAAACTTTCTAAAGGTGATACACCTTTAGCTTGTAAATCGTAACCAGTATGTACTGCAATATAGTCAGCACCCATTTTATCTAATTCAGCTGCACGTTGTTCTAAATTTTGAACCGCGATCATATCAACTAATAATTCTTTGCCATGGTTATGTGCTTCTTCGATAGCACTTTTAATTGAAGCATCTTCAGAAACACCCAGAATTGTTATGATGTCAGCACCGAATTTTACAGCTTGACTTACTTCATAACTAGCAGCATCCATAATTTTCAGGTCTGCTAATACTTGTGTGTTAGTGACTGATTTACTCATATGTTCAACAGCAGATAGTCCTTCATTTATAACAATTGGTGTTCCAATTTCTACAATATCAATGAATTCCTCTACTTCTTGAGCTAATTTTGCTGCTTCTTTTTGGTCTAATAGATCGATTGCTAATTGTAATTTCATTAAAGTTTCTCCTCTCTATCTTTTATAATGCTATTATGGTATTAGTTACTTCAAATAACAATACTGACATTTTTGTCACTATATAAAATGGAGGATTTGTTTTGTTAATTGAATATAATAATAAAGAATTTTATACATCGAAAGATTTAGCCCTGTCTGTCATTGATGGAAGATGGAAAATTGCCATTGTTTACCATCTTTTACAAAATGAGCGCTTAAGATTAAGTGAATTACAAAATAAACTACCTGATATCAACCAACGAATGTTAATAAGACAACTTAGAGAACTAGAACAAGATAAAATTCTTGAAAGGACGGTTTATCCAGTAGTCCCTCCTAAAGTGGATTATAGATTGACTGAAATAGGTTTAAAGCTTGATAAAGTAGTCTTTTCAATTTGTGATTGGGGAGATGATTTTCTAGATACAGTTAAAAGTAATAATCATAGATAACGAGAGAACCTACAATTATCAGAAGTTTTCACCAAAAAAGGTGCATTAAAGTTTTACAAAACTTTAATGCACCTTTTAGAGCTTTTTAGTTGCTTTTAAATCTATTCTTTTATGGAATAGGTCGTATTAAAAATGAGTATTTTTATTATAAGATGAATTGTATTACACTACTACTTAGTCACAAAAAAGGAAGAGGAATCATTTATGAATACTAAAGAGTCAAAAACAGTTGTCATTATTGGTGCCGGGGTATTAAGTACTACTTTTGGTTCTATGCTTAAAGAAATAGAACCTAATTGGAATATTAAACTATATGAACGTTTAGATCGTCCAGGAATTGAAAGTTCTAATGAACGTCATAACGCTGGAACTGGTCATGCTGCTTTATGTGAACTGAACTATACAGTAAGAAAACCTGATGGCTCAATTGATATTGAAAAAGCAAAAGAAATTAATGAGCAATTCGAAATTTCGAAACAATTTTGGAGTCACTTAGTTAAAAATAAAAGTATTTCTAACCCTAAAGAATTTATTCAGCCTTTACCTCATATTAGCTTTGTAAGAGGTAAAAATAATGTTCAATTTTTAAAAGATCGCTATTATGCGATGAAAGATTTTCCGATGTTTGACAATATTGAATATACGGAAGATATTGAGGAAATGAGAAAATGGATTCCTTTAATGATGAAAGGGCATAATTCGAGTGATATTATGGCCGCTAGTAAAATTAATGAAGGTACCGATGTTAATTTTGGTGAGCTTACTCGAAAAATGGCTAAAAATATTGAACAACATCCAAATGCTAATGTTCAATATAATCATGAAGTCATAGATTTTAATCATCAAAAAGGTGGTAAATGGGAAGTTAAAATACGTCAACGCAATAGTGGTGATGTGCAAACAGAACTTGCTGATTATGTATTTATTGGTGCTGGTGGTGGAGCAATTCCATTACTACAAAAAACAGGTATTCCAGAAAGTAAAAATTTGGGAGGGTTCCCAATTACAGGTCAATTCTTAATTTGTACTAACCCTGATATCATAGCCAAGCATGACGCTAAGGTATATGGTAAAGAGCCCAAAGGTACACCACCTATGACTGTACCTCACTTGGATACGCGTTATATTGATGGTGAACGTACACTATTATTTGGCCCATTTGCTAGTGTAGGTCCTAAATTCTTAAAAAACGGTTCAAATTTAGATTTATTTAAATCAATTAAACCATATAATATTTCAACGCTTTTATCTGCCGCAGTAAAAAACTTACCTTTAATTAAATATTCGTTTGATCAAATATTAATGACTAAAGAAGGTTGTATGAATCATTTACGTACGTTTTATCCAGAAGCACGTGATGAAGATTGGCAGTTATATACTGCTGGTAAACGTGTACAAGTCATTAAAGATACACCTGACCATGGAAAAGGTTATATTCAATTTGGAACGGAAGTAGTTAATTCTAAAGATCACTCAGTTATTGCTTTACTAGGAGAGTCACCTGGAGCTTCAACTTCAGTTTCTGTAGCTTTAGAAGTACTTGAAAAAAACTTCTCAGAATATGAATCAAAATGGACACCAAAAATCAAAAAAATGATACCATCTTACGGTCAATCATTAGTTAATGATATTGGATTAATGAGAAGCATTCGAAAACAAACATCTAAAGACTTAGAATTAAATTATTATGAAAACAAATAGAGAAAAGGAATGACAAATTTGAAAAAATTATTTGTAACAATAGCTATTTGTACTATTGGTTATAGTGTACTTAAGCGCTATCAAAAACATGTAAATAAAATACCAAATATTGAATATTAAATTTATCTATAATCGTCAAGAGTATAATATCAATAGTATCTTTTATATTGAAAAATTGAATAAACTAATTAAAA
>NZ_JANJPM010000051.1:0-8755 GCF_026222585.1 Staphylococcus sp. SUC_1.2
TTTTTACTTCTTATTAATTACTTTAATTCCTTCTTGAGTGCCAATAATCGCTTGTGTTGTCATATCTAAAAAATAACCTGTTTCTAGCACACCTGTGAGATGAATTAAAAATTCATGTAATTGATAAGGATCTATCTTACTTTTTAATTCACAGTCTAAAATATAATTCCCATTATCTGTAATAAATGGTATATCCTCATTCATTCTTCGTTCGACTGAGATATCATTATATGTTTCAATTTTTTTAGATATCAGTAACCAGTTAAATTTATCAACTTCAATAGGTAATTTGAAAGTTTCACCTAAGTAATTTACCATTTTACTTTCGTCTGCTAAAACTATAAATTGTCTTGCCATTTCATCAATGACTTTCTCTCTGAATAAGGCACCACCGCCTCCCTTAATAAGGTTTAAATCTGAATCAATTTCATCTGCACCATCAATAGCTAAATCTATATAAGTAATATCATTAATATCAACCACATTAATATTATATTGTTTAGCAAGAAATTCACTTTTATTAGATGTACATACACCTGTAACATTTAAATTATCTTGTTGAATACGCTCTGCAATCTTAGGAATCAATAGTTCAATTGTACTTCCTGTTCCAATTCCAAGAATCATATTATCTTGGATTTGAGCTACTGCATCATCTGTCGTCATTAATTTGAGTTCTTTCGCATCCTTCATCGGTACTATAACTCCTTTTCATATACTCATTTATTATTTTACACTAGCCTTTTTAAAATACCTAGGTCTATTTTACATTCATTTAATTTATCAAAAGATATTTTTATACTTTTTAAAAATATAGTAAAATAACAGATATGATAAAAAAGGAGACCATAACATGATTCCCGTATATGCTATTTCAACTGGTAAAATTGAAACTTTAAACTATGATCAAAAACGTCCAATGCATTCTGCTTTAAATAAAACAATGTTTTCTGGAAAAATGTGGTTATCTTATACAGGGTTCAGTGAGGATGAACAAGCTTATAAGGACCATGGTGGTCCACACAAAGCTGTTTGTTGTTTTAGTAAGAAAAATTATGCAATGTATAAAGATGATATTAATATACTACCTGATTATGCAATGTTTGGTGAAAATTTAACTCTCGTTGACCTTGATGAAAATGATGTGTATTTTGGAAATCAATATCAATTAGGAGAGGCAATTGTAGAAGTTTCTGAAATACGTGAACCTTGCTGGAAGATTCAAAGAAAGTATGGTATTAAACATTTAGTTAAGCGGATGTCATCCTCAGGTAAAACAGGATTTTATATGCGTGTTTTAAAAGAAGGTTATGTGCAGCAACAAGATCATTTATTACTCCTTAAAACTGCTGAATCTCCTACACGCTTATCTGTTCAAAATTTGAATGATATTTATTATAATGACCGTGAAAATATAGATCGTTTAAATAAAGCTATTAATAATCCTTACTTATCTCCTAAACGTATTGAAAAATTGAAATTATTAAAAGAAAAAGCAATGAATAAATAGAAACATACCACTATCACTTAATGTCATAGTGGTATGTTTCTGAATAAAAATAAAGTTATTTTTCTGAAATATGATATATTGTCTTCGCATAAAATGGAACATTAGCTTTTAGAATTGACTTAGCTTTATTGCCTTCATTATTAATATCATTAGGTAAGTATTGTGTTTCTAGCGCTACACCTGAATGAGGTTTATAAATATTAAAATCACTCTTCCATTCTGATGTATCATTAAAAGTAAAAATTACTATATTAGTCATTGTTGTTTCTACATCTAACGCAAACTCGTTATTTTCAACGATAAGACGATGATGACCAATATCAAATGGGTGATCAAGACCTTTATTAAAATATATTTGTTCTTTAATTTGTTTATCTTCAGAATTAAAAATATCTTGAAATTGAATAGGTCGATGATTAAATCGTTCTAATAAATCAATAGGCTGTTGACTGGAAATAAGATGGTTCTGATCAATAGGATACATTTTTAATTGTTCACTTATTATAGAGTGATTATCAATGACATTATTATCTCTATTTAGATTAAAGTACACATGATTTGTAGGATTGAATAATGTATCTTCATTTGATGTTGCTTCATATTCAATCGTCCAGCGATGTTCAACATCATATGTATGTATAACCTTAATCATCATATCTCCAGGATAACCATCCTCTTTTGATTGTATCTGAAGTTTAAATATAACTTTAATATTTGTTATATTATTTTGTATTTCATAATCAAACAACCGTCTGTCTAAACCATTACTACCGCCGTGAAGTTGATTAGTCATTTCATTTGCTTCCAATTGATAATATTTATTGTTCAAATTAAAAGAAGCATTTTCAATACGTCCTGCATATCGTCCAATAGTAGCTCCAAATTTATATGGATTTTCAGGGTAAAATTCATCCGCTTCTACTTTATTACCTAACACAATATTATTATCATGATATTTCCAACACACAATTCGTGCTCCATAGTTTGTAAATACAATATACGTATCGTCATTATCTATTTTAATTAAATCTATACCATGATTTTGTTTCTCTACTTCAACTATCATTACTTACGTCTCCCTCTCAACACGCTTGATCAGGCTCTATTTGGTAAAATCATTATTAATACGCCAATAATGCATACAACAGCACCTAAGACATCATACTTATCTGGAATTTGTTTATCAAATACAAATGACCATATGATACTCATTATAATAAACACTCCGCCATATGCCGCATAGACACGTCCAAAGGTTGGAAACACTTGAAATGTAGCAATCACACCATATAAGACAAGCACTAGTCCACCAATCCACCCTAACCAACTTGATTGTCCTTCCCTTAACCACAACCAAATTAGATAGCCTCCACCAATTTCACAGAGACCTGATAATACAAAAATAAATATTGAATATATCATTTCTTTATTCACCAACTTTTGAAAAGTTAGTTTCATTGTAGCAAACTGCTTTAAATTTCATCTATTACTTTTAAACTTTGACTTTATCATCAATACATATTGTTACACTTTTTTAATTAATATTCCATAGGTTTTATATAAATTTAAAAATGTAAACGCTATCTATTAAATGTTTTTTCATTCTCTATCAATGCATTTAATATTTTCTAACTCTAACATTTTCCACTATAATAAAATTATTAAAAAATTTAGACAAGCATCCAAATGATTCATTTAAAGAAAGAGGTATTTATATTGGACTTTGTAAATAAACCAACAATTGAAACGGCTAAATCTTTATTAGGCGTTAAAATTAGTTATCAAGATCAAACACAAACTTATAGTGGCTATATTGTCGAAACAGAAGCTTATTTAGGTTTTAAAGATAAAGCAGCACATGGATTTGGTGGGAAACAAACGCCTAAAGTCACTTCTTTATATCAACGTGGTGGAACCATATATGGCCATGTTATGCATACGCATTTACTTATTAATTTAGTAACACGTGAAGAAGGTATCCCAGAAGGTGTCTTAATACGTGCAGTTGAACCTGAAGATGGTATCGAAACTATGAAAATCAACCGAAATAAATCTGGTTTCGAACTTACAAATGGGCCAGGAAAGTGGACTAAAGCATTTAATATTCCTAGAGCAATAGATGGTTCAACAATTAATCAATGTCGTTTATCTATTGATGTAAAGAATAGAAAATTTCCTAGAGAGATTGAAGAAAGTGCACGTATAGGTATCCCAAATAAAGGTGAATGGACAGAAAAACACTTAAGATATACTGTTAAAGGAAATCCATATGTCTCTAGAATGAGAAAATCCGATTGTCTATTACCAGAAGAAACATGGAAGTAACACCTCATTCAATAAAAAATCGCTTTTGAAAAGGTCGTCCTTCTTCAAAAGCGATTAATATTATCCACGTTCAACTTTTAAATGTCTTTGCTCTATCCAAGACATTAACTTACTATCAAAAACAATTTTACTTTGTTTTAAATCATTAATATCTTTAGCATCTAGCATTGTCATAATAGATTTCATATGGTCTATAAATGATTCTACATATTCAATGGTACTAGTAATACCAGCATGTTCAACCTGATTTAAAAATGGACGTGACATGCCAACAGCTTTTGCACCTAAAGCTAAACTTTTAATTGCATCTAAAGGTGTTCGTAATCCACCACTTGCAAATACATTTAGTTTATTTTGATAACTTATACTTTCAAGTAATGATTCTACAGTCGATTGGCCCCAATTTGAAAGGTAATCCATGTCTTTATTTGAACGACGCTCATTTTCTATTGTGACAAAATTAGTGCCACCCTTTCCACTCACATCTACATACGTTACACCTATATTTACTAAAGATTGTAGTAATTCTTTACTCATGCCAAATCCTACTTCTTTAATGATAACAGGTACACTTACGCGTTGAACAATTGCTTCCACATTTTCTAACCATGTCGAGAATTCTCTATTCCCTTCTGGCATCACTAATTCTTGTGGTGCATTCACATGTACTTGTAAAGCTTGTGCGTCTAATAATTCAACTGCTTTAACAGCTTTATCTACTGGTACATCTGCCCCTACATTACTAAATATAATGCCCTCAGGGTTTGTTTTACGTACAATGCTGAATGATTCAGCCATCTTAGGATTTCTTAAAGCTGCATGCGTAGATCCTACAGCCATAGCTAAGCCTGTTTCTCTAGCAACGACTGCTAACTTTTCATTAATTGCCTTAGTCCAATCACTTCCACCTGTCATTGCATTAATGTACAAGGGAAATGTCATATCAAAATTTGAAGTATGACTCGTTAAATCCACTTGATTCACATTGATATTTGGAATTGAATGATGTACAAACCTCATACGGTCAAAATCTGATTGAGGGACATCTTGTTGTGCCATTGCAATTTCTACATGTTCATTTTTTCTTTGCTCTCTTTGGATATCTCTCATGTAACAACCTACTTTCCTTAAACTATGTTCTATATTAAAACCACTTTTTCTTTTTAAAAAAGAGAATTAATGCAATTGAAATGAGTAACATTATAGTTAAACAAATAAAATAACCATAGTGCCATTTTAACTCTGGCATATATTCAAAGTTCATTCCATATACGCCTACTATAAATGTTAAAGGAGAAAATATAACTGACACGAGTGTCAATACTTGCATAATACTATTCATTCTAAACGAAGAATAAGATTCAAAATTTTCTCGAATTTCATTTGTCATTTCTTGAGAGGTTCTAATAATATTATTTTGTTTAATAATATGATCATCAATATGTTGAATATACATTGAATGTTTATAATCTACAATTAAGTTACCTTCAGTCTTAATTGTATTCACAAGTTCTTGCATTGGGAATAATACACGTTTTATTTTTATAAGATTAGAACGTAATTGAAAGACATTATCCATTACTTTTTTACTATGTGTATCATCTACATGCGCATCTTCAAAGCTGTATACCTCATCTTCAATGGCATAAACAAAATCAAAATATTTATCTACCATCATATCAAGGATATGTATAACGATATCAGCACAATCTAAATCTGGATCATGTTTACGAGCATTCATATTGACAACTTCCATTAATGATTCAAAATGGTGTTGATGATAAGTAATTAATGTTTTTCCGTCTAGAAATACGTTCAATGCTATAGGAGTAAAATCATCTTTATGCATACTATGAAATACCATGTATTGGTAATCATCATAAGATTTATATTTAACTCGTGGTACCCCTTTAATAGCATCTTCTAATTCTAAATAGTTAAAATTATAGTTTTCAATCAAAAAATCATTTTCTTCGGATGTTGCATCTTCAAAATCCAACCACACAATAGTAGCATCATTAGGTACATCACTGATCTGTTCAACTTGAGTTAGTGGTTCGTTCTTAGTTTGATATCGAATTGTCATGGTCATCTTTTTGTTTCCTCCTATTTAACCATACGGTTATCATTCTACCATGAATTAAATATTGTGTATGTGTTATTTTATGTTAGTAAAGTATTTTTATAAAATTTCAAAGAAAGGATAAAATATTATGAACTATCCATTTATTATTCATAAAAGCGTAGTATCTTCTCAAGTAGATTTTAACCAACATATGCACGATGCAGAATATAATTCAGTTTTCAGTGAAGTTATTAGTGAATTTAATCATTATAATGGTTTATCATTAAAAGAAAGAGAAGCGCTTAATTATACAACATTTACAGTCGAAGAACATACAACATATTTAAAGGAATTACACTTCGAAGAATCGTTTTCAGTTCGTGTTCGTATTTATGATTATGATGAAAAACGTGTTCACTTCTTTTTAGAATTATTTAAAAATGATGAAACTTTAGCTGCAACAAGCGAAATAATGATGATGGGTATTAATCGTTTAACACGCCGCCCTGCTTCTTTCCCCGCACATTATAAATCTAATATCCAAATATACTATGATTCTCAATATGATCAGCGTTGGCCTAAATCATTAGGACATCAAATCGGCATTCCAAAAAAAGGAGAGGCATAATGACAGAGTCTATTTCTGAAATCTTAGAAAACACATTATTTGATCTTAGTGATACACTTAAACTACATTTAATTGAATTAAATGAAAATCGTTCATTATTTATGAATGGACCAAGTCAAGAGCTCATTCAACGAACATTTAATATCAGTTTTTACCAAGGACAAAAACAAGCGATAGAAGCATTAGATAGAGAAATTAAAACGACTACGGATGAAAATGATTTAATAGCTAATCTAAAAAGATATTCTCAAGACGTTGAACAACAACTTTTAAATGTAATAGAATTACATACTACAACTTATGAATCCGAAGAAAACTTAAGGTTGGCACAATCTCTCGATACTTATTATCATTGTAAAGGTCAGCATGATATTATTAGTGAATTATTATTGCAAATCAATAAATATTCAATATAAAAAATATAGGACTAAAGTAAAATCTAACTCAATTCTACTTTAGTCCTTATCATTATTCATGAATTGCCTTATTAATTTGTTTAATCACCTTATGAGATTCATGAATTGGGAATAACGCAAAGTCATGAAACATTTTTGGATACTCAAAAAATTGTATAGATTGATTATAAGTTTCCAATTCATATGCCAAACGTTGCATATCTGGATAATAAATTTCCTTACCACCACCAAACATTATAATTGGTGGCAATCCTTGTTTTATTCCATATATCGGAGAAATTAAAGGATTTGATAATGGTTCTTTATCGCTCCACACATTCATTATATTTTGAAGTCCTTGAATATTAACAAAACGATCTTTTTCAACCAAATTTTCAGTAATTTGAGGATTTGTCATTGTTGCATCAAGCATCGGAGAAATTAAACATATTTTATATGGTAACGTTTTGCCATTTTCTACTAATTGTTGTACATAACTAAGTGCAAGTGCTCCACCAGTTCCATCACCCATAATAACAATATTTTCATTATTAACTTCACTTAATAACGATTCATATACATTATTAATTGCTTTAAATGTATCTTTAAGATGAAACTCTGGTGCTTTAGGATATATCGGTAAAACGACCTCATATAAAGTGTTGAGTGCAAGTTTGTCCATTAATCTCCAATGGAATGGAGAAGGTTGTAATGTGTTGTATCCACCATGAATATACAAAATTTTCTTTTTAGTTTCGTGACGAAAATTAAATCTAAACACTTGCATATCTCCTAAAGATAATTTATCAAGATTTGCTTTCACATTTAAAGTTGGAGGTTGCTTATGTTTCGCTCTATTAATATCTTTTCTACGCTCCATAAACGATTCAAATTCGTCTTTACTCTTAAACTGAATTGAGCGATTATGTAGTAAATATTTATTAACGATTCTATTTACCATACGTGTTTTCATAAAATTTTTACCTACCTTATAAATTTATAAAATTAATCAAACTTTATTACAGAAAGCTTAAAAAACGATATAATACTATTTATATGATTAAAAATGAGCAATCTAGTTCATATAATTGCCTATTGCATATTAAATTCAGTATAAATGAGTCAACTATAGAAAACAAATGAATGACGGCAAAGGAGTAATAATAATGCAAAATCCTAATAGATATCAAACAAACCGCCCCCCATATGATCGTGTTAACCAACAAGCTTATTATGGTAAAAAGAAAAATTCGTGGATAAGTTTAATTATACATATCATCATTCTTATACTTGTAGGGATTACTTGTTATAGCATGTATAAACAGCCTATTCTAAATTTTGTTCTTGCAAATCAAGCGATTGATTTCTCTGAGATTAAAAATTTTCAAAATACAACTACTCAGATTGGACCACTCAATATTAATATTAGTGAAGTCGCTAACTTACAAGGTGTAATCGATAAATTTATTCTAGCCTTTAATATATTTTTCGTTTTATGTATTGGCAGCATGATTATTTCAATTTTAACCATTGTATTTAATAGAACGATTTTAAAAGTGATTAATTTCATCATTATCGCTGTTGCATTAATGATTGCTTTTTCCTTTAGTTATACAATTCAAATGTTAGGAAAGCAAATCTCTCAGAACTTGCATCACTTTTTCTTAGATTTACCACCAAATCAAATTATTACTGAAGCAGATGCTATTCACAATGCACTGATCTTACTTTCAAGTAGTTTAGCGTTATTATTTATAAGCTTTTTCTTTAGAAATCGTCATCCTAGAATCAAATAGAAATGTAATCTCATTTTATATTTAATAAAATAAAAA
>NZ_JANJPM010000052.1:0-8587 GCF_026222585.1 Staphylococcus sp. SUC_1.2
AAATTTATCTAGCCTTAAATGAGTCAATGGCTGCTTTGATTTCATCTCTAACACGTTGGAATTCTGACCAAGGTTTGCCAGCAGGATCGTCAAATCCCCAATGTTCCTTCTTTACATTAGGCGACAATACAGGACAGTTTTGATCAGCATCACTACATAGAGTTACTACTAAATCGGATTGGTTGAGTATAGTGTTGTCAATTAAATTAGAAGTATGATTTGAGATATCAATTCCAACTTCTTTCATCGCTTCAATTGCTTTCGGATTGACACCGTGTGCCTCAATACCGCCAGAATATACTTGCCATTCATCACCTAAGATGTTCTTAGCCCAGCCTTCAGCCATTTGGCTACGGCATGAATTACCTGTACATATAAAGTAAATTGTTTTTTTATCCATAAATAGTCTCCTCTTTTTTTAGAAAATAATAAGTGTTAGATATAACCCTAACAGTGTGATAAATAATACCGGAATCGTTATAATAATACCGATTTTAAAGTATTGTCCCCAAGAAATTTTAACACCTTTTTGAGTAAGCACATGTAACCAGAGAAGTGTTGCTAACGAACCAATTGGTGTTATTTTAGGTCCTAAATCAGATCCGATAACATTCGCATAAATCATGCCTTCCTTGAGTATGCTTGTTGTTTGAGATTGACCAATCGCTATTGCATCTAATAAAACAGTTGGCATGTTGTTCATAATGGATGAAAGGAATGCAGCTATAAAGCCCATGCCCATGATACTACTAAATAAGCCGTAATTTGAAATATTTGTTAGTACATCACTAAGAAGCGTTGTGATGCCCACATTTTTTAGACCAAATACCACAAGATACATACCAATAGAGAATAAAACAATATTCCATGGCGCACCTTTAATTACTTGTTTCGTATGCACAGCCTTAGACTTACGTGCTAATAATACAAATATTAAAGCAATGATACCAGCAATAATTGATACTGGAATATTTATAAACTCACTTATTAAATAACCAACTAGCAATACAGTGAGTACAATCCATGAGATATTAAAAAGCTTTTTGTCCTTAATCGCTTCTTTTGGTTCTCTAATATTTACTGCATCAAATTTTCTTGGGATAGACTTTCTAAAATAAAGCCATAAGACAAGAATACTTGCGATTAAAGAGAATATATTAGGTATAATCATTTTACTGAAGTACTCAACAAATCCAATATCAAAGTAATCAGCAGAAACAATATTAACTAAATTACTAACAATTAATGGAAGAGACGTAGTATCTGCGATAAAACCACTAGCAATAATAAATGGGAATATCGCTTTTTTATCAAATCCTAAACTACGTACCATTGCTAAAACAATAGGCGTCAGTATTAAAGCCGCACCATCATTTGCGAAGAAGGCTGCTACAACTGAACCTAAGAGCATGATAAAGATAAACATTTTCAAGCCATTACCCTTTGATGCTCTTACCATATGTATGGCAGACCATTCAAAGAATCCAATTTCATCTAATATGAGTGAAATAAGAATAACTGCAACAAAAGTTAAAGTCGCATTCCAAACAATTCCAGTAACTTCTAGTACGTCTGAAAAGCTTACAACGCCAGTGATTATAGCAACTACAGCACCAATTAATGCAGTAATACCAATATCTAGACCTTTAGGTTGCCATATAACAAAAATTAACGTTAATACAAATATTGTGATTGCTAATATCGTCATCATTAACACTCACCTTTCTCTACTGTTTCACATATACATGGGCCAGCACTGGAACTCAATAGAGTCAGTCGTGATGTAACGTCATCCAATACGTCATGATTCAATTTGTATAAAATTTTATTACCATCTTTTCTGGATGTAATTAAATTATTGTCTTTTAATACTTTCATATGATGACTTAATGTGGGTTGAGAAAAAGAAAAATGCTCTAATAAATCACAAGCGCATAATTCACCACAAGATAACAAGTCTAATATTTCAAGGCGGCTACTATCAGCAATCACTTTTAAGTATTGTGAAATTTTTTTATAATTCAATTTTCTTCTTCCTTTCTACTTGAAACCTTTTATAACGTTGATAATTTTTATTACCACCTGACAAATTAAACACTTGTTTAAAACCTAAATTAATAAGTACGTTTTGTGCAGCATTCCCAGTAGTACCTTTATTACAATAAGTCACTATCTTTTGATTTTTATCTAATGTTTTTGCATAACTTCTCAATATTTTCAATGGGACGTTAATCGCTCCATCAACATGATTAACTTCAAATTGCTTTGGAGAACGTACATCTAAAATCAATAAGTCATTATTTTGTTTTATGACTTCTTCAGGCGTTATAATTTTGCGTCCTCGAGTAATATTGTGTCCAATCATCCCTGTATAAATAACAGGATCTTTAGTTGTAGAAAAAGGAGGCGCATATGCTAAATCTAAATGAAATAAATCTTCTGCATGGGCGCCAAACGTTATAGCAGTAGCTAGTACATCTATTCTCTTATCTACACCTTCATACCCAATAATTTGAGCACCCAGTAATTTAGAATTGTTTTTATCAAATATAGCTTTAATTACCATTTCTTGGCCTTGCATATATTCTGGACGATTCGGTTTCACATTGTGTAATACGTCAATATCAATATCTAAATCAATAGCTTCTTTTTCAGTTAAGCCTGTTTGGGCAATTGTCATATCAAATATACGAACAATGCCTGTTCCTAAAATGCCTTTATGTTCTAGATTTCCACCAGTTAATCGATCTCCTAAAATACGTCCCATTTTATTTGCTGTAGAACCTAGCGGTCTATATATAGGGTCACCAGTAATTAAATTATAACTTTCTGCTACATCACCAATTGCATATATGTGAGGAATATTTGTTTCAAAATACTTATTGGTTTGTATTGCTCCAGATTTTCCAATATTAATACCAATTTCTTTAGCTAATTTAGTATTTGGTGTGACACCAATCCCAATAATGATTAAATCTGTATCAATTAATTCGCCAGTTTTTAAGCTTACTCTATTTATTGTATGATTTTCATCATAATCAATACTATCTATTTCATTATAGGTATATACGTTAGCTTTATCTTCAATATATTCTTGAATCATAAAACTGATATCGTAGTCTAAATGAGGCATAAAAGTACTGCGTTGAATAATTGAAGTATTGTAGTTAGATAATTGTTCTAACATTTCTAGACCAATAAATCCACCACCAATGATTGTTATATTCTGAACATCATTGCTCTCAATATAATTATAAATTGCTTTCGCATCATTAATATTCTTAACTTTAAATACATTGTTATATTCTTCGCTATTTAATTGAGGAAGTTCCTTAGGCGATGAGCCTGTTGCTAATACTAATTCGTCATATTCTTGAATCATCTTTTCATCATTTACTAAATTGGTAACAGTTATTGTTTGATCAGTATCATTTATCTGATTCACTTCATATTTTGTATAAATATCTATATTAAAGCGCTCTTTAAACCATTTAGCATTTCTTGGCGTGAGTTCATCAATATCAGATACATTACCGCCTATATAGTAGGGGATACCACATACTGAATACGAAATATCATTATCTTTATCAAAAACGATAATTTCCACATCTTCACTATTTCTTCTTGCTTTAGCCGCGACACTTGTACCGGCAGCAACTGAACCGATGATTACAATTTTTTTCATTATGATAACCCCCCATAAGGTATGACAAAATAATTATCAAGACTTTCATTTTTAATCTTGTTTATCCAAAATGATTCATCTTCTTTTTTGTTACTAAAAAGGTCATCACGTTGATTTAGCGTAACTAACGATTGATTAACAACCCACCAATTATGGCCTATATTAGCTCTATTTAAATCTTCTACTAAACGTTTAGATTCTAAATAAGGTGTTTTTTCTGCTAGTGTTACGATTATCATCTGTGTTAAATTTTTATTTTGAATCTTAGGTAATAATGTTTCAACATTACTGGTAGTTTGAGTTGATTTTTTCTTTAATTCTCTATGATGATTTTCACTAGAATCAAGTAACAGCAAAGTATGGCCTGTAGGAGCTGTATCTACAATGACGTAATCCATGTCGTCTTGATTCTCCATAATGTCACTAAAGGCTTTGAAAAATGCTATTTCTTCTGTACAAGGTGATTTTAAATCTTCCATAATATAATCAATATCGTCTTGTGGTGTATCATCATTCACTGTGGCTAGTACTTCTTTTTTATACTTTTCTAATGCTTGTTCTTCATCAATATAAGCAGTATTTAAATTACTTGTAGTTTCAACATTAATTTCTTTAGTAGGGTCAGTAGTTGCTAAAAGAACACGATATCCTTTATTAGATAACGTTGTAGCTAATTGCGTTGCTACTGTCGTTTTACCAACGCCACCTTTTCCCATTGTAAATAAATATTGAACTTTACTATTTTCAATTTCATCGATTAATTTATTAAATTGCGGATGATCTTCAACAATAAAGTCATCATTTTCAATTAAGTTATCATCATTTAATAGATTCGTTAAACTTTCTATACCTTCTTCTTTCTGCTTTTTATATGGAACGTAATAAGCATGATTGTTATTTAACCATTCAGTAAAATGATTAATGTTTTTATCTTGTTCCGATTTCATCTGACTCGAAATTAAACCGTGACTTTCTTCTATATGGTTGTTAATGATTACTTTGAATTTAGAAATTGACAGTTGTTGTAATTCTTGTTGCGCTCTTTGAATTTCATATATAGAAGAATGAGTAGGTCTCGCAACTAACATCATGGTCGTATCATCTTGGTTACGTAGTTTTTCAAGTGCTGAATTATATTTAACTCTATTTTCATTTAAACCTGATAATTGACCTAAGCAAGAAGCGTCATTACTCGTTGTATTTAAATAATCTGTCCATGCAGAAGGTAATTCAAGCATTCTCAAGGTGTGACCTGTAGGAGCTGTATCAAATATAATGAAATCAAATTCTTGTTCTAAAGTTTTATCGGATAAAAAATTTGTAAATTCATTAAATGCTGCTACTTCAACTGTACATGAACCACTTAACTGTTCTTTCATTTCAGAAAGCACATCTTCTGGTAGAATACCCTCATAAGGTTCTATAGATTGTGCTTTATAATCGTCTGCAGCAGCAATCGGGTCAAAATTGGCTATAGAGAGATTAGGTATAGGTTGATATTTAGTTAATTTATTAGATAATTCCATTTGAAATACATCTTGTAAATTACTAGCTGGATCAGTACTTACTAAAGCTACTTTCTTTCCATTCTCTGCTAAGTTTAAAGCAATAAAACTTGATATCGTTGTTTTGCCTACGCCACCTTTACCAGTAAAAAACAAATATTTTGTTAACTCAATGTTATCTAAATTCAATTTATTTAAGTATTTAACAGCATCCATCTCCACCACAGCATCCTCCATTTCTCATTTGATTAACTGTAATGATTTCATCGGCTTCTTCTTGGGTAATATAAGCGCCCGTTTTAGCTATACCGCCTTCTATAAAAGTGATGGGTAAAACTTCATCACCTTTTTCTTGAATTAAACGAATAACTTCTTGATTTTTAATGAATTCATTCGGATTATTATTCATATTATAACGTTGAACTTCTATTTGATTTTGCTTTAAATATTCATTGATTTGGTTCGCTTTTATTAGTGTTTCATCCGGTTCTGGACCACATACTCCAGTAGAACAGCACATAGCTTCTTCGTATATTTCAATATTTAACATTATACTCACCTCATTAATTAATTTGCGATTATAGATTAACATCTATATAGATGGGTGTCTATGTTATTGTTTGAGTTTTAAAAACTTTACTAAATTTAATTCTTAATAATACAATTTATAAAAAAATTATTTTAATGTTTCTGTGAGAAATACCTAAGTTTATGTAAAATCATAGTTTTTTTCTTGCGATAATATAGATATTGATTTATATTTAATATATCAAAAAAAGTTGATGTATTAAATGATATAAAACTACTTTGACAATAAGGAGGCGTGCTTGATTGCGAGTAAACCATTCAAGTACTTTAACTGTTGGTTACTTTGTAAGTTATTTAAATCTTGTTATGCTATCAAGAGAAATCAATTTAAAAGAAGCTACAATATATATGGAGAAGGAGTTCTTTAAAGGGAACATTAATCAGTATGGCGAATCAACAAAAAATAACTATAAACAAGCAATTCAAGAATTGAAATAAAGATAATATAAACTCAATGAAATATTATAAAAAGGATGGTCTTTTATGGAAGTGATTAAAGCAAAGACTGATATGAGTGAAGATCAACAATTTGACTTTTATGAAAATATGTTTAATGCACTTGCCGATAAAATCAGATTAAAAATATTAAATCAAATTAGCCAAAGCTTCAATAAATCATTATGTGTATGTGATTTAGAAGAGTTATTAGATATAAAACAATCTAAACTTTCTTATCATTTAAAAAAATTAGTAGATGCAAATGTTCTTATTGCTGAAAAGCATGGCACATGGAATTATTACAAAATTAATGAACAACAAATACAGGTTGTTTTAAATGAAGATACTTGTTGTAAGATACTTTAAGTATCTTTTTTAATGTAGTATTAATCAATTTTTTTTGATTAATAAATCAAGAAATATTGATTAATTAAATTTGGAGGCATTATACTCATGTTAGATTCAATTATGGAATTTATAAAAACATTTGTGATGTTGTTTTTTGAACTATTCATACTATTTATCATCGTGAGCTTTATTGTAAGTTTAATTCAACAAGTAGTTTCGGAAGAAAAAATCAAAAGATTTTTGAGCAAGCCTAATCAAGTAATTAGTTATATATTGGGGATGGTGTTTGGTGCGATGACACCATTTTGTTCTTGTTCTACAATTCCTATACTTGCAGGTTTATTAAATTCTAAAGTTCCATTTGGCCCTGCAATAAGTTTTTTAATTGCGTCACCTTTAATGAATCCATTAATGATATTTATGTTATGGGCCTTATTAGGTTGGAAAGTTGCTGTTGTTTATTTTATTGTACTAGCAATCTTTAGTGTTTTAACGGGTCTAGTATTTTCAAAAATGAATTTATCTAAAAGTTATAAAGGTGTAACGGTAAAAGGAGATGGGTTTTTCGCTAATAAAAATGGATCTCGTTTTAAACAAGCATTAAATGATGCTTGGGCATTCTTATATCCAATGATTCCTTACTTATTTATCGGTGTATTTATTGGTGCTTTTATATATGGCTTTGTACCCGAAACATTTATTACTAAATATGCGAGTGGAGGTGGCATTATATCCGTATTTATTGCTTCTATTATAGGTATTCCTATGTATATTAGACCTGAAACCATGTTACCTATAGCTGAAGCATTAGCTTCAAAAGGAATGTCGCTTGGGACAGTTGTTGCTTTGATCATTGGTGGTGCTGGTGCAAGTATTCCAGAAGTTGTATTATTATCGAAACTATTCAAGAAAAAATTTGTAATCTCATTCGTTATCGCCATTTTAGTTGTAGCTATTTCTACAGGTTTGATGGTGAACATCGTTATTTAAAGGAGGTGAGATAATGGGAGTCAAAGACGTATTAAAAAAATTAAAACCTCAGGAACAATCTTGTTGTTCTGTAGAAATTGAAGAAAAAAAAGAGAAAAATGAAAAAGAGCAACAGGATAATAATTGTTGTTGTAACAATTAATTTAGAAGTCTGTAAAATATATGCTTCTAATAAATGAACGACAAATTCCAATGTAATAGTATGGAATTTGTCGTTCTTTCGTTTCAATTAAGGAAAATGATGTTGTTTATTTAGTATTTCTTTAAGACTTATAACAAAAAGACGTTAATTAAAAACCGTATCATTAACCTATGTGCATAATCATATTATAAATAAAACTAAAAATGAGGTTGTATATAACTCACTCTGAAATTGATTGAATATATAGTATCTTTAATAAAATGCAGCTATTGTGGCGTAGAATTTGAGAATCAAAAAATGATTAATATAGTTTGAAAAGACTGAATATAAATACTAGAAAAATAGCCCGTAAATGAGTTTATTATGAATTCATTTACGGGCTTCTTTAAATAATGATCTAGACAATTTGCTTTTCTAGACCTACTTTGAAATGCGTTATTTTCTTTAAGAATAGTAATATATGGTTTGTGTTGATAATGCTAACCTTGGTCAGAGTGTATTGTCATGCGAGAGTTCAGATGAGATTTTTTAATTAAAACCTTGTTTTAAACATCGATGACAAGGTCTAATGTAGGACGTGTAGACATCATTTTCAGAATGATATAAATAAATCCATAAATGGAGATAAATCGAAACTATTTATACCCTGTGGGGGTATATGTTATAGTATAAGTAACTTTACTATAACATTTTTATTAGGAGGGGTTAATTTGAAGAATAATGGTGAAGCGCATAATCATCAAAATCACATGAATCATTCCAATCAAATGCATCATGATAACCATGAATCACATAATCATCATAGTGGCCATGCACATCATCATGGAAATTTTAAAGTTAAGTTTTTTGTTTCATTAATTTTTGGAATACCTATCATTCTTTTATCGCCAC
>NZ_JANJPM010000053.1:0-7837 GCF_026222585.1 Staphylococcus sp. SUC_1.2
TTGTTACTTCCATTTAAATTTTGTGTAACTTTGATACTGATTTGTATTTACTTCAAGTATTAATGGGATTCGTTGTTTTAACTCACTCACATGAGAGATAATTCCTACCATCCGTCCAGATGTTTTTAAATTTAATAATGTATCAAGAGATGTTTCTAAAGTTTCTTGATCAAGTGTGCCAAATCCTTCATCGATAAACATTGATTCTAACGTTATCCCTCCAGATTCTTGTTGTACGACTTCACTTAATCCCAATGCTAGAGCCAGTGATGCTTGAAACGTTTCTCCTCCTGATAATGAGCTAATATGTCTTGACTTATTAGAATATAAATCAAATACATCGATTTCTAATCCACTATATCCTTGTGATATTGATTCTCTTCGTTTAAGTTGATATCTTCGCCCGCTCATTATATCTAATCTAATATTTGCTTGATGTATAATTCTTTCTAAATAATAGATTAATACATAGTTTTCAAGCGATAATTTTTGATGATTCTTTCCTGATAAAACCTCAGATAAATTAAAAATTTGTTGCTGCTCTTTTAACTCTTCATCTAAATAGTGAATATGTTTTTCAATTTTTGCAAATTTTTCATCATTTTTCTTAATTTTATATTGTATTGATACAACATCATTAACATACTGATTATATTTTTCTTCGATATGTTCTTTTTGCATTTCAAGATTAGATATATCTTCAAGTTCTTTTTCACTTGTAAGACGTGTTAATCGTTCTATTTCAACGTTATATTTATATTGTTCCTTATCGAAGTGATTAATTCTTTTTTCAATATGCTCTATATCTTGAAGTTCATGTTTTAATTTTTTTATTTCATCTTCATTTTCTAAACCTAATCGTTTCATTTCTTTTCGGATAGTTGTTGTAAAATAATCTAATTCGTTTTGTAGTTCTTTACTCGTAGTCAAATAATTATCAACACTATTTTTTTCTAAAGCTAGCGCATTTTGATATGATTGCATATTTTTATTAGTATCATCAACATGTTGATGATACTCATCAATCTCTTTTCGAAGACTTAAGTAATAATTTTTAAAAGTTTCAATACTTGAATATCCTGTGCTTATTTCAAAATCTTGAATTAAAGTTTGATTCTGACGTTTTTGAGAAGCTAATTTCTCTAATTTAAGTTCCTGCTGATGCTTCTCTTGCTGTAACGCATGAAATTGTTGTTGTAATTTATCTAACTCTTCTAATTGTTGTTGTAATTGTATTTTTTCAGACTTTGCACATTGTAACTTTTCTTTGATTTGGTCTAAATTAATCGATTCATACTCTATCTCTCCTAAATCTGATATGTTTTGAGAGAGTAATTCACACGTCGTTTCGCTTTTACTTAAATGCTGTTTTTTTTCATTAATTTCATCAGAAAGTTTATCAAGTAATTGATGATTTTGATTAATAGTTTCAAAATCAATATGCTGATTTAAAGATTCAACTTCATTTCCACATATTGGACATGTATCGCCAATACGTAACGCTGACTGTATTTCAATAATAAAGGTTTGTTTATCATTTAAATCAATATTACGTTTATCAATGCTTTCTAACTGTTGATTGAGTGTTTCAATATCATTTTTTAAATTTTGTATCTTTTTTGAATGTTGATGATATTGTTGTTTTAGAGAAACTTGCTTTTCATACTTATCTTTTAAACTTTGTTGTTCATCTAATTGTTTTTGTAATTGATATATTTGTTCAGTCAACTCATCAATAGCTTTATTATCCATTTTATAGCTATCAATAGATTGACTCATTTTATGTTCTTTATTAATTAACTGCTCTTGCTCTTCCATCATTTCATTATAATTATGAATAATATGTTCTTGCTCTTCAAATGCTTGTTGATATTTATCCAATTGATGATAAAAAGGCTTCGATTGTTCTAAATTCTCACTTTTTAAGTGGTATGAGTCACTCATCTTGTTTAATTGTTTATGTTCTTTTTCAAGTATGTTTATTTTATTATTTATTTGCGATATTTTATTTTCAGTCTCTATTATTTTGGTTTTTATTATTTGATACTTCTCTTCTTTCAAACGTTGTTGATCATATAAATTAAATAGCATGTCAGTATCTTTTAATCGATTTAATTTTACTTTTAATGCTTGTATGTCTTCAATCTGTTCATCTAATTGATGTTTTAATTGGTGGTATTCTTCTAATTCAATCAGTTGTTGTTCTAAATTTTTATTTAAATCAATGCGTTTTATTATAGAATGTAATTGTTCTTTTTGCTCATTTTTTATATGTAGTCTTTGTTCTTCGAGTTGATGACCTATCGTTTTGAAGTTGGGAATAGCCTGCAATAATTCTTGAGTTTTTATATGATGGATTTGTTTCAATTGAATTAATTGCTCATCATCAAATGCGTCAATATCTTCCCATAGTAATTTAATTTGATCGTATCTTTTTTCAATTTGTTTTTTCTCTTCTTTCATTTCATTTTTGAGCAAATTTTGAATTTCCTCAAAACGTATACTATTAAATAAAGTTCTTAATATCCCCTGTTTATCTGTACTATTGGATACTAAAAATTTTTTAAATTCACCTTGTGGAAGAATAAATAACTGTCTAAATTGTTCAGCATTAACGCCTAGTAATGACTTAATATATTGATTTCCAGCACTGATTTTACTTTCTCTTAATTCATATGTTTCACTTTTAGAATCATATTCATACACATCTAGTTTTCCTGGTGTTTGACTAGTGTTTCCCTCTTTAGTAAAAGCACCTTGACGAATAATTTTGAAATATTTTTCATTAAGTTGAAATTCATATTCAACCCACATAGGAGATTTTGCCTCTGCAAAATGACTTCTTAATCCCGCTTCACTTCTGCCTTCTGTAGAAGCTTTTCCAAATAACGAAAATACAATTGCATCAAATATCATGGTTTTTCCCGAACCAGTTTTACCACTAATTAAAAAAAGCTGATCATTTTTAATTTGAGTAAAATCTATCTTTTCATGTAAGAATGGGCCAAAATTATTTAACGTTAATTTTATTGGTTTCATTTTAGACCTCCTTATTCGATACCAAAGTGATTAAATTATTTATTTTTTCTTCCTGATACTTGGTCATCTCATTATCTGTAATCATCTTATAAAATTGCTTAATAATAGTTTGGTCGTCTTGTTGTTGTATTTGTGTCTGATGTAAAGGCCCCTCATTTTCAAAAGTAATATTGCTAAGCGCAAGAGTATTGGGGAATAGTTGTTTTAAATGAATCATTGGATCACTAATATGCGACATATTTTTAAGTTTGAAATGTATATAATTATCTTTATTTTTAGGTTGAATATGTCCTTGAATCACTTCATCATACTCGCCCTCAACCACTTCAAGCTCTCTTAAAGGTTTAAGTTGCACAAATGATGTTGATAGTTCATTTTTATCTTGAACCACTAAACGTTTATATCCCTTAGGCTGGTTTATTTCTGAAAATGAATATTGTAACAGTGAACCAGAATAATCAATAATGTCATCTTTAATACTAAATGGATGATGTAAATGTCCTAATAACACTTTATCAAATACGTTAAAACATGATTTAGTAACACTTTCAACAGTCCCAATTGTTAAAGGTCTTTCTGAATCCGATGTTTTTCCTCCATTTATCGTTAAGTGACCAATTAAAATATTTATTTTCTCTTTATTCAAATTTTCTACTATATAATTAATACATTTTTCTGTTGCTTGTTGATAAGTTTGAATAGAAGCATCTTTAAAAAATTCTTTTACTTCACTAATAGTAGCAAATGGAAGTACATAGAAATGTACATCATTAAATTCGATAGGTTGATTCATATGTTTTAATTTTGTACGAATAAAGAGTTTGGAATGTTCAAACCATGAAGCTCCATAATTCAATCGTTCTTTACCATCGTGATTACCATTAGAAATAATCATAGGGATATTCATATCTATATTAATAGTATGAATAGCATTTTCAAAAAGATGAATAGTTTCTTTACTTGGATAAGTTGTATCATAAATATCCCCAGCAATCACAACTACATCAGGTTTCTCATCTTTTAAACATTGGATAAATTGTTCTAAAATAAATGATTGGTCTTCAAGAAATTGTTTTCCGTTAAGTATCTTTCCTAAATGCCAATCTCCAGTATGTATAATTTTCATAACATTCCCCTTACTTTTTAAAGCATTATACTTTAATTTTAAAAAAGAGCGAGATTGAATTCTCAATGAACTCACATACTCGCTCTATACTTCAATTCAATTTAATATCAAAAAATAATATTTTATTTAATTTTAGATAAGCTAATAATATTAATCTCTATTATGAGACTAAAGATTTTTTAACATTTTTATATTTATATAACATAGCTAAACGCCAAGGAACAATCATACTAAATGCCAATAAAAAGAACATGCCTCCGATTTCTCCTGGATCAATAGAGCTACTAATAAATATTTTTATGATTGTTCTAATAATTAAAAGTGAAATTAAAATGATTGGAAACGCTTTTGATCGTTTCATATATACCTCAGCGCCTTGAACTTCAAAATGACTTGTCCAGATAAGTACAGATGAAAATATCACACCTAAAATGATAGATTCTAAAATTTCAGGCCCAGTTAATCTAAAATATGGAATAACATACATCAAAGCCCCTGTCGACATAAAGATAGGAGGTAAAATAATTTTCTTTTCATTTACAGGGAACTTTTGTGCTTTCATACGAATAACTATGACAACAATCCCCATAAACAATGCAAATACTATGGAAAAAACTAAATATGCCAAATTTACACCTTCTTATATTCACATAACTAAAAGTTTAATACTATTATACTTCTTAAATACTTCAACTAAAAATGTTTTACAACAAAAACAAAGGATTGTAAACCCTTATGGCATACAATCCTTTAATAACTATTATTTTTTTGAACTCTTCATGTTTTGATCCATGTTTTTGTTCATCATCGTCATCATTTGATTGATTTTCTTTTGAGACGGTTTTTGTCCCATTTGCATCATCATCATACGTAACATTTCTTCATTGATAGGTGGGTTTTTTTTCAAATAGTCCATCATATATTTTCTTGCTAAGAAGAAACCACCAACTAGTCCGATGATAAGTGCTACAATGATTAATAAAATTGCTAACCAAGTTGCCATTGTTTCACCCACTTTCTATATCCTACTGAATTTTACTAAATAACTACCTTGATTTCAAGAGTTAGTTTTAGAATAATACCTCTTCGCTTTTATATTAACAAACTGTTTAACACGAATACTAATATTTATAAATAACTTCATATAAAGTGCTATGCACAAAATAAAAAAGAGCAGGAAAGAACTCATTTTGAATTCATTCCCCGCTCTCTCTATGTTGACTAAATCATAATATTAAAAAGTGCGAATTTGATTTAAAATATTTTCTTTAGTAAAGCCATATTTTTCGACAACTAAGTCTCCTGGTGCACTTGCACCAAAACCATCGATTCCAATTACTTTACCTTCAGTGCCTACATATTTATGCCAACCGAGTGGTGAAGCCATTTCAATTGCAACACGTTTAGTTAATTCTTTTGGAATAACTGATTCTTTATACTCGTCTGTTTGTTGCTCAAAAGCGAACCAGTTTGGCATAGAAACGACTCTTACACCTTTACCTTGTTTATCTAAATCTTTAGCTACTTCAATAGCTAAGCTTACTTCTGAGCCAGTTGCTAGTAATAGATATTCAGGTTTAGTTTCAGTTTCAAATACAACATATGCACCTTTTCGTACGCCTTCTTCAACCGTTTCTTCATCTACATCTAAATAAGGAAGATTTTGACGAGTTAAAACTAGAGATGTTGGTGTTTGTTTAGATTCTAATGCAACTTCCCATGCTACTCTTGTTTCATTACCGTCTGCTGGACGAATGACGTTCATATTTGGAATAGCTCTTAAACCTGCTAACTGTTCAATCGGTTCGTGTGTTGGACCATCTTCACCTACAGCAATTGAATCATGTGTAAAGATAAATGTTGCATTCAATCCCATAATTGCAGATAAGCGTAATGCTGGTTTTAAGTAATCACTAAATACGAAGAATGTAGCACCATAAGGATGTAAACCTCCATGTGCTGCCATACCGTTTACTGCAGCACCCATAGCAAATTCTCTTACACCAAACCAAACATTTTTACCTTCTGGAGTATTAGGATTGTAATCTGTAGCTTCTTTAACATTTGATTTATTAGATCCTGCTAAATCTGCAGAACCACCAAAGAATGAAGGAACAGATTTACTAATTGCTTGAATGATTTCTCCAGAATCTGCACGAGTAGCTGCATTATGATCACTACTGAATTTTGGTAATTCATCTTTATAATTTTCAGGTAATTTACCACTGATTGCCAATTTAAATTCTTCAGCTAACTCTGGATATTTTTCTGTATATGTTTCTAATTTTTCTTTCCACTCATCTTCATGCTCATTTGCACGTTTTAGCATTGTTGTTTGGAAGATTTCATATACTTCTTCTGGAACATTGAAACGTTTTTCTGGATCTAATCCATATGCTTCAAATGTAAGTTTTCTTTCATCAGTACCAAGTGGCGCTCCGTGAACACCATTTGTACCGCTAACGTTTGGCGCGCCGTAACCAATAATTGTTTTAACTTCAATTAACGTAGGACCATTTTGCTGTTTAGCTTTAGTAATCGCATTATCAATTTCTTCTAAATTGTTGCCATCTTTTACTAAAATATGGTTCCATCCATAACTTTCAAAACGTTGTTTTACATCTTCTGAGAAAGATTTGTTAAGTTCACCATCAAGTGAAATATCATTTGAATCGTATAATACAATAAGTTTATCTAATTGATTATGACCAGCAAATGAAGCTGCTTCATGAGAAATACCTTCCATTAAATCTCCATCTGAAGCCAACACGTAAGTATAATGATCTACAACGTTAATATCATCTTTATTAAATTTACCACCTAAATGCGCTTCAGCTAAAGCCATTCCCACAGACATAGCAAATCCTTGTCCTAATGGACCTGTTGTAACTTCAACACCATCTGTATGACGAAACTCAGGATGTCCAGGTGTTTTAGAACCCCATTGTCTGAACTGCTTTAATTCTTCTAATTCTAAGCTTCCAGAGACATGTAATAAACTATATAGTAAAGCAGAACCATGACCTGCAGATAATATAAATCTATCTCTGTTAAAGTAGTCTTTAGATTGTGGATTAAAGTTTAAGTGGCGAGTCCAAAGCGTGTAGGCCATTGGTGCAGCTCCCATAGGCAGACCAGGATGACCAGAATTTGCTTCTTCAATTGCATCAATACTTAATGCACGTATAGTATCAATAGCTAATTGGTCTTTTTCATTAAACATCTTACATACTTCCCTTCTAGAATTAATCATCTTTTTTATATTATAACTTAAAAATATAGTAAATGATAAGATTATAATGTTAATGATTAAAATGTTATTAACTATTGATCATTCTTTTTACTTTCTTGAATTTTTTTAAGTTTTTCCGGCGTTACATCGTTACCTTCTGGATCAATGACTTTGGTACTTTCAATTTGTTGTTTAAATCCTTCTCTAAAAGAATCTAAATATTGTTTACGCAACTTAGATTGCTCTTTTGCTTCAGCTTCTGTTAAACCTTGCTCTTTTTTCTTTTTTGCTAATTCATTAATTCTATCTATATTTAAATTATTATTTGACATGTCATCACACTTCCTATTCTTTTCTTTAATACATATAAAATACTTAATTAATATAACAAAAAGAGACATAGATAAAAAATCTAAGCATCATAAACTCTTTCTAAAATA
>NZ_JANJPM010000054.1:0-7329 GCF_026222585.1 Staphylococcus sp. SUC_1.2
AAAATACAATAAGAACTTATTATGAAATATTTAGTGTGGTAAAAGATTTTAAGTAAGATGAAACTTCAGAATAAAATAACTCATTAATAGAGTTAATCTTGTATAAATATTTATAAGATAAAAGATGAAAAATATTGGAAAAGTGAGCTATGAATATGAAGAGGTATAGAGTACAGAAGAGAAACAGACAGAACTCTATACTTCTTCTATTAATAAAAAGATAGACATAAAAATTTAAAAGCGACATTTATTTAAAGCCCAATAAAATAGGAATAGTTACGAGATAAATACTATCAACATTAGAAAGAACATGAAATTAGATAATATTATACTAAAAATTAAGGCTACTTATATTGAATATTTATGCTTAATTTCTCGTAGTTTATTCTCTTGTGCTCTAGTCAAAAGAGATGATGAAGCATAATCTTCAACTAAGACGACCAAAATAGCCTTTTTCCAAGGTGTAGCTAAAACTTTTGAAATTAATTGCTCATTTTTTTCAATATAATCAAAAATAAATTCAAGTCCTTTTGGAGTTAAATTTTTTAGCATGTCTTTATAATAACTCATTGCATTATTTGAAACTCCGTAATCATTTCCTAAATAGCAGGTAAATATAACCTCAACGTACTCTGGGATAATGATTTCAGGAATTGGCGTTATTTGTTTTGAAATTTCATATAGTCTTTCTGCAAATACAGGTTCATTATAAAAGTTATTCAAACCTAAATGAGCATCTGTTAACTGAGTGATAGCCTTTTTAAAGATAGCAACTTTCTCAACATCATTTAATCTATTTAATAATCCTATACTTTCAAAAAATTTTCGGGAAGTCGATGAAGCAGTAGTATCTCCAATTACACTTAAACGATTATGTTTTTCAATGAAAGAAGTTTCAATTTTATTAGTTAATATAGGTTTAAGTAGTTTTGCTAGTTCTAATGAATTATTTCTTTTTGTTGTAGAGGAAGATTCATCTACGTAATTAGAATATAAGATTTTCATAACTAATTCTTGTTGTAAATCAAAAGTATTCTTTATAGAATCAGACATAGTTGATAAATTATCCATTGTTGTTGTTTCATTTTCCAACATACTGATGAATACTTTCATATCAATACCCTTTGTCGCATTATCATGTGATAAACCATATTTACAACATCTACTTATAAAAGTAATTAACTCTCTGTCATCGATTTCTATTTTGGTGGGATGTGCAACTGAAGCATTATTTCGCATTTCTCTACATTGGTTTAAATAAAAAAAACCTTGTTCGGAAAGGATATTTAATTGGTAGGAAAGTTTTAATAAATCTGCATCTTTAATTTCATCAAGAAAATCATCATCTTTTTTATTACCTAATACATTTTTGATCATCTCCATACCAAATGAATGAACCCTAAACCTTAATTCTTTAATGACGCTATTCCAAATATATATAATAGCTCCATCAAATAAACCTACTGATATTGCTACACATGTTTTTGCAATAAATTTATCTCTTAACCTTGGAGAAATTAAGTTTAGTTCACGTGGTAGGAGAGATAATGCTATTTTTATATCTTCTGAAGAAGGAAGTATACTTCGTGGAATTGATAAACTATTTGTAATGATTTTTACAACATCTTCACTAGAATTTGTAACCTCTGAAGGAGTAATTATTATATCCGTACTTTTATTTTCCATTATTTCACCTCAATTAATTTTAAATTATCAAATATAGACATTATTTAAAATTAAATATAAAAAATAATTTTGATAATTTTATTTAGTAAAATACTACTATCTAATACGTTATAATATGTTAAAAGAAATGAATAATCAATAAATTATTTTTATAGAGAGTGGAGGAATAAAATGTACATTTCGGGTATTGAAATTAAGAATTTTAGAAGTTTTGATAATATTAATATCGATTTTCATGAAGGTGTTAATGTATTAATTGGTCATAATAATTCTGGTAAATCAAATTTGTTGCGTGCTTTAGCTATAATATTTGATAGAACAGTAAAAAAACAACTATCGGTAGAAGATTTTAATAATTCTTTAACAATAGACTCTTTAAAAAAACAATCTCCAAAAATAGTAATTACAGTTCGTATAAAACAGTCTGAAAATGAAGATTTGATGACAGATGAGTTAATTACAGTAAGCAATTGGTTAACAAAACTGGAAGAGCCTTATGAAGCCAAAATACAGTATGAATTCTTTTTACCAATATCTGAAGAAAAAAATTATGTTGATACGGTTAACAAAGCAAATAATAAAGAAGAAATATGGAATATAATTAGAAGTCAATTTATCCGATTATACATTAGTAAAATTTGGGGGGGTAATCCAGAAAATCAAGTTCCTATAGACAATGATAATTTAAATAAATTTGACTTTCAGTTTTTAGATGCAATACGAGATGTAGAGCGAGATATGTTTAGTGGAAGAAACACTTTATTAAAAAGTGTAATAGACTTTTTTTTAGATTACGATATAAAGTCTGACAAAAATATTACAGAAGAAGAACAGAAAATGAAACTACAAGAAAGGAAAGACATCTTTTCTACCCATTCTAGTCAACTAATTAAAAATATTCAGGAAAGATTAGATAGTGGTAATCAAGAGATTCTATCTTATATAGAGGAGATAGGAGCCTCCTATGATAAATCAACCCCGGATTTTGAAGGACAACTTTCAGAAAGCGAAATTTACATGGTGTTGCAATTAATAGTTAGGCAAACAACTGGAATGTCTATACCTATAACTCATAATGGATTAGGCTATAACAATTTAATTTTCATGGCTTTGCTACTATCTAAAATGCAAGCAGATTCGGATGGGGAATTTTTAGGCAGTAATGCAAAAGTATTTCCTATATTAGCTATTGAAGAACCAGAAGCTCATTTACATCCTACTATGCAAAATGAATTTATTAAATTCTTAAAAAATAATATTAAAGATAAAAAGGTAAAGCAAATTTTTATAACTACCCATTCTACACATATTTCATCATCAACAAATATTGATGATATTATCTGTCTTTATAAAAAAAATGATATAGGAAATGTTAGTTACCCAGGAAGAATTTTGGGTGAGAATAATATTAAAAGCAAGAAATACGTGCAACGTTTTTTAGATGCTACTAAATCAAACATGTTGTTTGCAGAAAAAATAATTTTTGTTGAGGGTCTTGCAGAACAATTACTATTAAATATATTTGCAGAATACTTAGGTAAATCTTTAGAAAAGAATCATGTTGCAGTAATAAATGTAGGTGGAAGATATTTCGAACATTTCTTACATTTATTTGATAGTAATAATAAGGGGGCGATTGACCGTAAAGTTTCATGTATAACTGATTTAGACCCAGTACGAAAATGTAAAACAAAAAATAACTATAAAGCATGTTATCCATTTGAATATAATATGAATTTAGAGGAATTTGACTACTCAACTAATGATTTGTTAAATGAATATGAAGATGAAAAACATAATAATATAAGAGCTTTTGTTCAATCTAAAAAATATGGAAAAACATTTGAATACCAGCTTATACTTGATAATCCTTCGTTAAAATTATTACTTACAGAATCAATTGCTAATAAAAAAGAGTTAATTGAATTGATGAATTTATACAGTAGTAATGCAACCTTTTCAGAATTAATTAATACGTTATCAAATTCTCATGAAAATAATAGAATAAAAGAATCTTTAAAAAATACAAATATTGATTGGAATGAAGAACAAAAAAAGAAAGCATTGATAGCATCTAGATATCTAAATTCTGTAGGAAAGGGTGAAAATGCTCTAGAATTAGCTTCAGTACTAAAAGATAATTTAGAATTGAAAAATCAAGATGAATATCAAGAGTTTATAGTACCTGAATATATAGCAAATGCAATTGAATGGGTGTGTGAATAATATGATTATTAATGCACAAACGAAATTAAACATAGAACAAGATTTTAAAGTACAAGCTGGACCTGGCGCTGGAAAAACTGAATTTTTGGTAAATCATATAAAAAACGTAACTCAAACTTCTGAAAAACTTGAATGTATGAAAAAAATTGCATGTATTACTTATACAAACACAGCTGCTCAGACAATTTTACAAAGACTAGGGAAAAGTGTTTCAAATAGAGTAGATATATCTACAATACACAGCTTTTTGTATAGAAATGTAGTTAAACCATATTGTTCTTTTTTACCAAAAGAATATGGAGTTTGTATACGAAAATTAAATGGACATGATGATCCGGTTGTGATTAGAAAATACGTAAAGAAATGGGTAGAAAATGGAGACTTTAAAGGATTGGAACGTCCTAATAGTAAAAAACAAATATTGACTATTCCGACATTATATAAGTCTCTACAAAACTGGCTTCTATCTATGAAACTTTCTTATAAGAATGATGATATACAATTTGTTTGTGAAAATTCCAAAGCGTTAGTATACGATGAAAAAAAAGAAAAATGGCAAAAAATAAAGGATGTAAATCTAAAAATACTTGAAAAAGAATTATTAAATTATAAAAAAATATATTGGATGAACGGGATTATCGATCATGATGATATTTTATTTTTCTCATATAAATTAATTAAATATTATCCATTTATCCTTACTGTTTTATGTGCTAAATATCCCTATTTTTTTATTGATGAATTTCAAGATACTAATCAAATTCAAGATTTTATTATAAATAAATTAAGACAGAGGGGTTGTATAGTAGGGGTTATCGGAGATAAAGCACAAGCAATTTATGGTTTTCAGGGCGCACAAGTTGCTTTATTTGAAAATTTTAAAGTTGAGTCAATAAATTCTCATACTATTAGTGAAAACCATAGGAGTTCAGAGCAAATAGTTACCTTTTTAAATAGTATTAGGAAAGACATTAGACAAGAATCATGTAGTGGCATTGAGAATAGCAATGTTTCAATAATGGTTGGAAATCGAAATAAAACTTACAATGAGGCTATTAATAATTGTTGTAATGAACCACTTATTTCATTGTCTAGAGATAATATTACCTCTAACGCAATGAAAATAAACTTGGAAGAAAATAATCTTGATAGAAAGTTAATTGAAAAACTTAAAGAAATTGATAGTAACACCCAAAGAAAGAATATTATTGTTTCACTTATTAAGGCCATTGAATTAGCTAAGAATACTAAGTATAAAGACGCTTTGAAAATAATCAATTCGATTTATAAGAATAAAAATAATCCCCAAAAAACAGCTCTTTATTCACTATTAAATATGATTAATAACTATGAGGAATACAGTAATGGTACGTTAATGGATTTTTACAATGTAGCATGTAGATTTTTAGATTTTAAGATTTCGGGGTTTAATAAGGGAAAAATAAAAGATTTTTACGAAAAAGCTTTATATAAAAACGTGGCTATATGTGTAGATATTATTGAAGATACAAGCAACCATATTACTATTCACAAAGCTAAAGGGGCAGAATTCAAAAATGTATTTGTTATAGGTAATAAAGACACTTTAAGTCTACTTTTGAAACCAGATTTAATGAACGATGAAGAGCATCGTATATTCTATGTAGCTATGAGTCGAGCAAAGAAGAAACTTTTTTTACAATTTGATTATCTTGATATTAATGAGCAAAAGAAAATTAAGGAACGTTATGATGTAAATATTCTACAAATAACCTAATCTAAGAACATTTAAATTCAATATATTGCTTGATTATAATTTAATGATACATAAAATCTATAAACGATTAAAAAGAAAATATATTTGCTAAAATCTATAAAAATGAAGAAATAATAGTTCTCCCTAAATTACAGTTAAAAGAAGTAAATAGATTGAAAACTTTGAAATATTCTAATCCAAAATTTGAACCATTAAAATTGAAAAAATAACATTTAATGCTTCTAAATAATATAAATGAATAATCATTTATATATAAAATATTCTATACATAATAAAAAGTCATCCTATATTAGGGTGATTTTTTATTATAGTAGTAATTGGGTATTTTTAGAAAAATCACTGATAGGGAGAAGCATATCACAAATGATGCGGTTTTTTCAGCCGCTTCATAAAGGGATTTTGAACGTATCAGAACATATGAGGTTTATGAGAATTGCAGTTATGTTTTTGTGAAGCATATCACAAATAAAACTAAAAAATAGATTGTGTATAGTATAAAAGGAAGGGATTTATATTAAAATTTTGACAATAAAATGTAAGCGCTCTAAAATAAAAAATTAACTCGTACGTATAAGTGGACAAGAAGGGAGTTTTATAATGAAAGATAAAATATTAGGAACTTTATATGGCCAAGCTATTGGAGACGCTTTAGGTATGCCTTCAGAATTATGGAATCGCAACAAAATTAAAGATTTTTTTGGGAAAATCACAACTTTTTTAGATGGTCCTTATGAAAATAAGGTAGCCAGAAATTTCACCAAAGGACAGTTTACAGATGATACTGCACAATCACTACTAATCATTGATGCACTAAATAAAAATCATTTTGAACCTTCAAAAAAAATCATAGCAGACGAATTGATTGAATGGGCCAATGCTACAAACGCATTTAAAAATAATATTCTTGGCCCAAGTTCTAAAGCAGCTTTAACTGCAATAATACAAGGAGAAGATTCCCAATTCTATACAAAAAATGCATTAACTAATGGGTCGGCTATGAGAATTGCTCCTATTGGTACTTTATTTTCTAAAGATCAAAAAGTAGAGCTTGTAAATTATGTTAAGGAAATTAGTGAAGCTACTCACACAAGTGATGTTGCAATAGCCGGAGCTAGTATGATTGCTTATGCAGTAACATTGGCAGCGGAAGATAAGAATTGGAAAGAAATTATAGAAGGCGTTTTGGATATTCACGATATAGCTATTAAAGAAGGAGAACAAACTTTTTCTGCATCAATAGCAGAAAGATTAAAATTAGCAGTTCAGTTTGCCAATCATTTCGAAAGTGAGGAGGAATATTCGCTCTGGCTTTATGATGTGATAGGATGCGGAACATCATTAACTGAATCGGTCCCCACTGCTTTGGCAATTGCTTATTTTTGTAAAGACCCCAATAAATGCGCAATTTTTTGTGCGAATATTGGTGGGGATACTGACACAATTGGTGCTATGGCAACTGCTATATCGGGAGCTAAATACGGATATAGTAATTTTAAAAAACTTTGGATAGAGACTATCGACAAACACAATAGTGTGAACTTAGAACAATATGCAACTACGCTCGAAAAAAATGGTTCTGTTGCAAAGTTGAATTTATAGTATAATTATAACCAAAAGGAGTCTTCTGTATGAACTATTTCAGATATAAACAATTTAACAAG
>NZ_JANJPM010000055.1:0-7164 GCF_026222585.1 Staphylococcus sp. SUC_1.2
TTGAAAATAATCAAAAAATTTATAAAAAAGACAATTTCTATATTATTTCAATAGAAATTGTCTTTTTTCACTTATCCAAGAACTTTATGTCCCGGACTCTTAAATCTATTATTATTGTAATCCTGATCTTTCAGAATTGTTGTTGTTATTATTATTGTTTTTTTCGTTTTTTTGTTGCCATTCTTTTTTAGTCATAACATCATCAACTTGCATGTTAACTTCTACAACTTGTAAGCCAGTGATATATTTAACTTGTTCTTTTACTAATTCAGTAACTTTACGGAAGATTTTTGGTGCTGATTCACCATATTCTAAGATTACTTTTAAGTCGATTGCTGCTTGTTTTTCGCCAACTTCTACAGAAACACCAGTAGTTACATTGTTTCCACTAGAGAATGCATTAGTAAAGTTATCAGCGAAACCGCCTTTCATATCTAAGATACCTTTAACTTCACGAGCTGCGATTCCAGCAATTTTTTCTACTACTTCATCTGAGAAAGTTAATTTGTTTTCAAATTGTTGTTGTTCATTTTGTTCTCTGTATTGTTCAGCTTGTTTTTGTTGTTCTTCTCTTTCTTTTTCATTAACTCCAGTTTGATTATTGTAAGCTTGTTTAGCTTTGTTATTGTTATCTACTGACATATTACATTCTCCTTTATAAATGAATTTTTTTGTCTTTTATTATTTAGTTCTTAAATAAATTGTTTAACTCCATCTATTTAAGAAATTCATGAAATCCTGTGTACGGTCTTTAATATACCCAACACCAATTCCTATTAAACATAATACGATAACCAAAATTGTTTTCCAAAATCCTAAAGTTAGGAATAAGATTGCTATAATTAAAAATGCAAAGAAACCAATGATACGCCATTTATATGATTTAATGAAGTCAATGATTTGTTGACTTGCATCTTGTCCATTTTGATTATTATTATCAGCCATGTTATCCCTCCCTTACAGAACGCGTTGTCCAGCAGTTTTTTGATCTCTGACATTTACTTCAAGTTTTCTCACTGGTAATTCAGTAAAATATTCTACATTATGCTTAATGTCTGAACGAATACTTTCAGTTAGTGACTTAACTTGTACATCGTTTGGTACTAAGAAGTCAGCCTTGATATCAATGTAAGATTTGCTTTTCTTATTATAAAGCTTCGCTACAACATTAGGTTGTCTTACTTGATCGTATTTAGTAAGTGTATCGTAAGCTGATTTTTCAACTGCTTTACGAGATACATAAATATGACCGTCATCATAATCTTTGTATAATCCTGGTTTTCTATATGTTGGTTTAAAGATGCTGAATACTAATATTAAACCTATCAATATAAGTAGAGCAGCTAAACCAATTAATAGTGGTTGGAACCAATTGAATTGTAAGAAGAAGTCTTGATACTTAGATATACGACTATCTTTTATGTACATAAACAATAGGAATCCAACAATAGCAACTATTAATAGGCCGAGGATAAAGTTTTTTAACCTTTTCACCTCGTATGCACCTCCTAAATTATTGTTGAATTATTATATAGAAAATAATACCCTTTAAATATTTTTCAAAACATTAATGAAAAACTATTAATTTAATTATATAAATATTTATTAAAGTTTTACTTTCTAGATAGAATATTCCCAAATTTAGCACAATAAAAACATATATTTTATTATTATTTTTTCAATTCTTTTTGCTTTGAACTTTTATACTGTAATATGTTTGGAAACTTATTAGAAGTTCTTGGATGATCGATACTTAATGATTTAAACAATGACCAAATCATTAAAATAATAACTATCGAAAATGGTAAAGCGGCAATGATTAATAAGTTTTGAATCGCTTGTGTACCACCTGTATAAATCATAATCATTGCAAATAATGCTAGAATAATACCCCAACTTACTTTCACAAATGATGCAGGATTGATGTCACCTTTCGAACTAAGCATACCTAATACGTATGTTGCTGAATCGGCTGAAGTCACGAAGAAGATCATAATAACTACGAGAGTGATTATGCTAAGAATAAATCCTAGTGGATAATGTTCCAACGTAGCAAATGTTGCAGTTTCAGTAGCTTCTTTTGCAATGTTAGCAATGCCTTTATCTTGTAAATAAACGGCAGATGCTCCAAATACAGCAAAGAAGAAGAAACATACAAGTGCAGGTACAAATAGAACACCAAGTATAAATTCTTTAATTGTACGACCTCTAGATACCCTAGCAATAAAGATACCCACGAATGGTGCCCATGATACCCACCAAGCCCAATAGAATATTGTCCAGTTTTGGAGCCATTGGAATTTTTCTCCTCCATTCATTGGAATACGTAAACTCATACTAAAGAAATTAAAGATATAATTACCTAAACCATTTGTAAATGTATTTAGGATATAAAGTGTTGGGCCAACAATAAATAAGCCAATTAGTACAATAAAGGCTAAAAACATATTGACGTTACTAAGCGTTTTAATCCCTTTATCAATACCTGACCAAGCAGACCATGTAAACAATATAGTCGCAATAATAATTAATATTACCTGTGTACCAAAATTGTTTGGAACATTAAATAGGAAATTTAGGCCTTCATTTATTTGAAGTGCACCAAATCCGAGAGTTGCTGCGACTCCTGTAACAGTGGCGATAACAGCTAATACATCAATTGCACCACCTATAGGGCCTTTCATTGATTTTTCACCAAATATAGGAACTAGGGTTGCACTTACTAATCCAGGGTAACCTTTATGGAAACTAAAATATGCAAAGACTAATGCTACAATTCCATATACTGCCCATGCATGTAATCCCCAATGAAAGAACGAAAATTGAAATGCATCATTGATTGCAGATTGAGTACCTGCTTTATGTATAGGGGTTAACGTAAATGCGTGACTTATTGGTTCTGCAGTAGTCCAAAATACTAGTCCAATCCCCATACCAGCACTAAATAACATCGCAAACCAAGATGGTAGAGAGAATTCAGGATCTTCACCTTCTTCGCCAAGCGTTATCGATGCATATCTTGAAAACAATAAATACACACAGACAAAGAATATGAGTAAAACTAGTAACAAGTAATACCAAGAAAAATTCTTTGCTATAAATGAAGTAATGTTTTGGGTTCCTGTTTCCAATTGTTTGGGCATAAAAGCGCCGTATAAAACAAATAGTGTACAAATAGCTAATGCTATCCAAAACACAAAACTAATTGATTTTTTTCGCATCATAATAATCCTTTCAATAAAATGGTTAATTAAACATTTAAGTCAAAATAAAATGACGTTTATCCTATTGCCTTTTTTTATAGGAATAAACGCCATTTATAAAGAAATATAATAGCTTGTTAATTTAAATTAATGACCAATTTGCCAATCATTGTATTGGATTCTAATATTTGGTGTGCTTGATAGATGTTTTCAGTAGTTAATCCTTCTATAACTTTAGTTGTTGTAGGTTGATAAATATTCTGTTCAACCTTATTTGTTATGTCTTCTAAATATTCATGATGTTTTATCATATCATCAGTTTGATTTAATGGTCTAGCAAACATAAATTCATGTGAGAAACTTAAGCTTTTTGGTTTCAAAGCATTTAAATCTTGGTCATTTTCAAAAGCTACAATAGTAGCAATATGACCTCTAGGTTTCACTAATTGAATCATGTCGTCATAGTACATATCCGTATTAAATGTACAGAATACGTAATCAACCAGTTCAATACCTTGTGTCTTAAATTGATTTAGTAAACTCTCTTTATGATTGAGTACAATATCAGCACCCATTTTTTTAGTCCACTCAATCGTTTCATTACGCGATGCTGTAGTAATAACCCTTAAACCATAGGCCTTAGCAATTTGAGTAGCAATACTTCCTACGCCACCTGCGCCATTTATAATTAACAACGTTTTACCTTCATTTTCATTACGGTTGCGTGAAATACCAAACACATCAAACAATGTTTCATATGCTGTTATACCGGTTAATGGTAAGCTTACTGCCTGCTCAGCGCTAATATTTTTAGGTGCCTTAGCTACTAATCTCTCATTAATCAATTGGTATTCTGCATTTGATCCGTTTTGATCAGGTGAACCAGAGTAATATACAATGTCACCCTGATTAAACATAGTAACTTCATTTCCAACAGATTCAACCACACCAATCGCATCAAATCCTAGTACTCGAGGTGCTTTTGATACATCCATTAATCGCTGTTTTGTATCAACGGGATTGACACTAATAGACTGAATTTTAACTAATATTTCATGTACTTTTGGTTCTGGTATATCTAAATTAAAAGTTTTAAATAAATTTCCATCTGATAATTTAAACGGTTGTTCAAATCCGATTGCTTTCACTATTCATCCGCCACCTTTTTCAAAGCTAATATTACACTAAGTATAATATTTCAAACAAATATATAGCAATATAGAAGCCTTCAATTTAAAATACAACTAAATCTAATTTATCCTATAAAATTATTGAAAGGAGCATATAAAAATTGAAATTAAGTATTTTAGATTATGTTCCAATTTTTGAAGGTAGAAACGCCTATGATGCATTTAATCATAGCATTACATTAGCCCAAACTGCTGAACAATTAGGTTATACAAGATATTGGGTTGCTGAACATCATAATGTATTCTCTGTTTCGTCAAGTGCACCTGAGATCGTAATGATGATGTTATTAGAGCAAACACAAACTATTAAAATAGGAAGCGGAGGCGTCATGTTACCGCACTACAGTGCATACAAAGTGGCAGAACAATTTAGAATAATGGAAGCTCGCCATCCTAATAGAGTAGATATGGGTTTAGGTCGTTCTCCGAGTTTCAAGCAAGTAAATGAAGCACTTAATGAGTATAAATCAACAAAACCAAATTTAGACAATCAAATAGAGGACTTACTACACTACTTTGGCAACAAATATGAAGCCCCACATCGATTCATGTCTATCAAAGCAACACCTGAAATTGATACTTCTCCACAAATGTTTATTCTAGGTATGAGTGAGAGAAGTGCGGAATTAGCTGCTCAAAAAGGGCTACCATTCGTCATTGCATTTATGGGACAATCTCAAACCAAGATTAATAGCCTAATAGAATATTATCGAAAACGATACAAACAATTGAATGACATTTCAAAATCTAATGAGCCATATGTAATTATGTCAACATTTGTAGTTACTGCAAACACGCTTAATAAAGTTGATGATTTATTAGATGCATTACATTTATGGCTTTTACGCATTAATTATCTCAACCAACCTAAGTCATATCCTTCTATTAATACTGCTCAAAAACGTAACTATAGCACTAGTGAACGTAATAAAATTGAGCAAAATAAAAGCCGTGTCATAAGTGGATTGCCTAAAGATATTCATCTAAAATTAACTTATTTATTAAATACGTATCAAGTGGATGAAATCATGATAATGCCTCATGTATATGGGGAACAAGCAAGATTGGAATTGATTCAGTTAGTCGCCAATAATTCACTTTAAACTTAGATTATTTCAGTGTTCATGTTATGTTATAACTTACTATTGCCATAAAAAATTTATGATTTCATCTGACACTTCTTTATTATGATGTAGCGCACTATGTTGCGCTTTCTCCCCTTTATATTCAGATTCTTTATATGTTTTAGGACTATTGCCCAACAAGTATTTTAAGGAGCGAGACGAACTATTAGATACCCTTTCATCAGAGTGTGTTCCGTCTTTCAAATCACCATAAATATTTAGTACTTCTATGTTTTTATTTTTATAGACATCTTTTAGACCTAATAATTTTTCATAATCAGCATTCATTTTACTAGGCTTACCATCTTTATCAACAGTAATTTCATTTACTTTTTCATTTAAATTTAAAACACCGTTATATGTACCAGCTATATTTACTTCTTTTTGAAGTTGAGGTAATTGTTTATCATTTCCATAATATTTCATAAAATAAGCAAAAGACAAGTTTCCCATTGAATGCGCTACAAAAATATAATTATCTATATTGTATTTTGATTTCATTTTTGTAAGTACATTTTTTATGTTTTGAGCATTTTGCATTATGTCACCATTTTTATTATCTTCAAATAATATTTTTATAATTGGATTCTTAGACTTCTTTGAAATTTTGCCACTAAACTGAACTTCTCCGTTAGATAAAACATACGCTGTAACTACATCCTTTGTGACACCTTTTTTACAGCTTGATTGACCATATATTTTTCAGAGTTATTGGTTCCACCATATCCATGCATAAATAAAGTTGCAACTTGCTTTTTATCATTACTTTGATATTTAGATGAATTGTTACTTTTTGATTGACATCCTACTAATGTAAAAATCATTAGGCTAATAATTAAACTAAATATTATCTTTTTAAAAGTTCTCATAATAATACTCCAATGTGTTTTCTTTAAGTATAAATGATGTAGTTACAAAAATGAAAATTAAGTTAAATTGTGCTTTTAAGCATATGTGGTAATAAGTTGAATATATGTTTTTGAATTATTTTTCATGTGATCAAGCCAAGAAAAAATAAATAGGACTGAGAAAAGCTAAATTTTAGCATTTCCCAATCCTACCTTACAATTGTATCTATCATTGCTGGTTGTTACAAAGTTATATTAAAAGCAATTATTTTATTTCCTTACTTTCCGCTAGTTCTTTGTACCAATATGCGCTCTTCTTAGGATAACGTTCTTGCGTTTCAAAATCGACATAAAATAGACCGTATCGTTTTTCATAACCATTTGACCAAGAAAATACATCCATGAGTGACCAAATGAAGTAACCTTTCACATTCGCACCATCACGAATAGCATCAGAAATGACTTCTAAATGTTTTTTTACATAATCTATTCGTGCATCATCATCTACAGTTTTACGTTCCTCATCAAATTGGTCTTTATATCCAAGTCCGTTCTCAGTAATATAAATTTTATGGTAATTAGGATAATCTTTAACTACACGCATGATTTGATCATAAAGACCTTGTGGATAAATCATCCAATCCCAATCAGTACGAGGAACATCTATGTCAAATTCACGTTGTCCTACACCTTTAAGTTGATATTTAGAGCCACCTTTATCTCCAGTAGCATTGTGTGTAATTTCTGATTCTCCTTCATATCCTCTCATCCAATCACTCATATAGTAATTGATACCTAA
>NZ_JANJPM010000056.1:0-6900 GCF_026222585.1 Staphylococcus sp. SUC_1.2
CAAATCATCAGCATATTTTTTTCGTTGTAACCTGATTTTATCACCACCAACCTCACTAATACTATGAGATAGTTGGCTTCCTTTTAATAATACAAAACCTTCTGAAGTACGACGTCCCATAGCTTTCACACCTTTTACTTCATATACAAAATTGGGCTCTAAAACATCTCATTCTTCATCATTCACAATTTTCTCAAATACTTTATATCCTAAAGCAGCCATAACAATTTTTGCATTATCCAAAAAATCTTCAAGTTCAAATTGTTTTTCTTCAGTTACATTACCTATGTTAGGTATATTCCCATTCTTTACTTCGTATCTATTACTCTCTTTTGCTATATTAACTATTCTATGTTCTAGATAGCTTATTTCTGTTGGACCAAATGAATTGTTAGACGTTGTTACTGCTACAGCTTCAGTCCAATAATCTTTAGTCGTATCGTTTTTGTGTTCATTGATTCGATATAAAAGACCTTCACCATTCGATCTAATGCTAGCTTGCCCAATATAAACGCTGTCTTTTTCATTATCATCCCTTGATCCAAAAAGAAAATATATGCCTGACTGCTTTAACTCTTCCCGATTAGAAATACGTTCAACTTTTGTTTATGGAATCTTGAATATTACTCCTGTCCAATTAGCAAGTGTACATTTGATACGTCTATTTACATCACCATCTATTAGATATAGATTGATATTCTTCCCTCGTTTAACCATAATTATTTGCTTCTTAAAATAAAAATACTTTTTCAAAATAAATAATATATATAAGGAAGTAGTGACCCAACACAATCATTAATACCTATAAATAATGAGTTGATTGTTCGTCAAAATGAGTGAGATTCCGGGATTTTCTTGTTATACCAACGTTTATCACGGGTTTTTATATGGAATTTTCTCTTATTCTCACCGGAATTCGTAATAAATGACAAATCAAATATATCGATTTATATGTTACTCAAATATAATAAGTTTATTTTTATTATTATGATATACAAAATTAATGAATATTATATACTAGCAATTAATATTAAAACTATTTTTACCGCTATAAATACACAGAAATTATAGTTAAAAATGTTTAACAAACATAAAAAAGGTAAAATTACTCTTTAAATAAATTTTATTTTTTGTATAATTATTGTATGTAACTAAAATAATTACATAATAAAGGGGTTATTAATTATGTTTATTCTTGCTACATCATTGTCAAGTCAAGTAAATCCTGATTGGCGAACTTATGTTATGCTTGCAGTTTATTTCTTTATTTTACTTATTATTGGGTACTATGGTTATAAACAAGCAACCGGAGATTTAAGTGAATATATGCTTGGCGGAAGAAATATTGGTCCATATGTCACTGCCTTATCTGCCGGCGCTTCTGATATGAGCGGTTGGATGATTATGGGATTACCTGGAGAAGTTTATACTACAGGTTTATCAGCAGCATGGTTAGCTATTGGGTTAACTATTGGAGCTTATGTTAACTACATACTTGTAGCACCAAGACTTCGTGTGTACACTGAAAAAGCGAATGACTCAATCACATTACCTAACTACTTTACACATCGCCTTAATGATCATTCTAATATTATTAAAATTATCTCTGGTGGTATTATTGTTGTATTCTTTACACTATATACTCACTCGGGTATGGTTTCAGGTGGTAAATTATTTAATAGTGCGTTTGGTCTAGATTATCATATTGGTCTTATTCTAGTTTCGGTGATTGTTATTGCTTATACATTCTTTGGGGGGTATTTAGCTGTATCATTAACTGACTTCTTTCAAGGTGTAGTTATGTTGATTGCTATGATTATGGTGCCAATTGTCGCAATGATGCAATTAGGTGGCGTTGATGTGTTTTCTCAAGCAGCAGATTTAAAACCTACTAATTTAGATTTATTTAAAGGTACCACTATTGTGGGAATTATTTCTTTCTTTGCTTGGGGATTAGGTTACTTTGGTCAACCGCATATTATAGTACGATTCATGTCAATCAAATCCGTTAGTCAATTAAAAACAGCCAGAAGATTTGGTATTAGTTGGATGGCTATTAGTTTAATTGGTGCTGTATGTGTAGGATTGATAGGTATTGCTTTTGTTCAAGATAGAGGAGTTAAATTAAATGATCCAGAAACACTTTTTATTTTAATGGGTCAAATTTTATTCCATCCATTGGTTGGTGGTTTCCTTCTTGCAGCAATTTTAGCAGCTATTATGAGCACAATCTCTTCACAACTACTTGTTACTTCTAGTTCACTTACAGAGGATTTCTATAAATTAATTAGAGGCGAAGAAGCTGCAAAAAAACATAAAAAAGAGTTTTTATTAGTAGGTCGATTATCTGTTCTTATTATAGCAATTATATCTATTATAATCGCATGGACTCCAAATGATACTATACTTAATCTTGTTGGTAATGCATGGGCTGGATTTGGTGCTGCATTTGGTCCACTGGTATTACTATCTCTCTATTGGAAAGGATTAAGTCGTACAGGAGCTATTTCTGGTATGATATCGGGATCAGTTGTCGTCATTATTTGGATTGTTTTTGTGAAACCATTGGGAGAATATAATGACTTCTTTAATTTATATGAAATTATTCCTGGATTTTTAACAAGTTTAATTGTGACTTATATCGTAAGTCTTATGACTAAAAAACCGAATAGAGATGTTGAAAAAGAATTAGAAGAAGTTAAAAAACTTGTAAAAGAAAAATAACACTTTATCACTTAAAGAGGTAGAACAAGAAATTGTGGTTCTATCTCTTATTTTTTTATTTACAAATTTCATTTTATTGAAGTATATAATTTTTTACCGGGAATTGTCACATCATAACGGCATTTGTACTTATCTTTCACACTGATTTGATTGGTTACTTGGAATTTATTCTGACACCATTGTTTTAAGTTCATGAAATCTATGTAAAGATCCGTATCATCATCTCTCTTTAGTACATAACTATCGCGTAATTGCATCGCACTATCAAATACAGATTTACCGTTAATCCCCGTCATTAAACGTTCAAATTCACGATCTGTTAGGGGTTTCCCATTTAATTTATCCTTATGACGTTCATTAATTATATTACGAAAATTATTATGTAATTGTTCAACGTTATGTATATTTACTCGTTCGTATCCTAAACTCTCAAGTTGTTGTTGCACTTCATTTTCTAATGCATATTCACTTTGATAAGCCATTCATTCATCCACCCTAAACTTAATCTTTCTTTAAATATATCAAAATTTAATAATAATTAATATTGGACACATTATTTTATACTAGATAAATAACAAACTTTTTTAAAATATAGTATATTTATTACTTTTTATTTGTAAATCCGACTAATAATTTTACTAAAAATTATTTAACTTGTAACGTTAATTTAAGTCGCAAAGTTTTTTCTCCATTCTTACTATACCTTCCTCATCAGCATTACTAACTCCATCCTTGAAGTTATAGCCAAACTTCTGATAAAAAGGAACTGCAGTAATTGATGCTGGTATTTCTATCCGGCTAGCTCTCTTATAAAACTCATCGTCTTCCAATGTATTAATAATAAGTTTTCCAATCCCTCTACCTTGGTATTCAGGTAAAACAAAAATAGTGAAAAAACTACTCTCTGTTAGACTATCCCAATAGGGACCAATTGCACCTGTCGCAATGATAATCTCCTCATCTCTAAATACATAAAAGTGAGTCCAAGAAGCTCTTTCGATGATTGACGACACAGTTATATTCTCAGCATCTTTTACCAAGTCTTCTTTAGAATAATCAAAGATGTTCGTTTCAAACATTGCTCGATGAATCAACTTAACAATTTCCTCAGCATCCTTTTCTTCAAAACGTTGAATATTAATGCCCATAAAATCATCTCCCTTGCTTTTAAAAATACTCTTTGCTAAGTATTCATCTAGGCCTTCTTTTTCTAAATAATATTTTTTAATTCAAATATAATAAACTATTGATCAAGCATAAATATTTCACAATACATTTTATTAATTATTAAAAAACCGCATCACTTATGATATGCTTCTGCTTATCGGGTAGTGATGCGGTTTTATTTTTCACCTTTTAAAATTTCTTTTAGTTGATTTAAAAATAACTGCGCTGATATAGATAAAGGCTTCTCTTTTTTCCAAACTACACTTAAACTTGATTTGATATTTTGCTGAAGCGGTATAAATCTTAGTGATGTATTATTAGTATTTACAATACCCCCAATGCATAATGCGTGGCCTACACCTTCTTCTACCATAATAGAAGCATTATAAAGTAAATTATATTTAGCTACTATATTTAATTGAGCATCTTCTAGATCTAATTCATTTAAAATCATTTTCTTTACACCTTGTTGTCTTGATATAATTAATGGTCTGTTAATGATTGATGCTGCACTAACCTTATCCATGTCTTTAAATTCTGAATCATGCTTCGTCAGCACCCCCCAGACATCTGCCCTATTTAATGCTATTGAATCATAATCAACTTTATTAATTGGCTCTATAATTACACCGAAATCTATGATTCCATCATTAATTTTTTCTAAAATTTGTTCAGCATTCCCACTAAATGTATCAAAAATAATTTGATTATGCTCTTTTCTCAACTCTTTTATTGCTTTAGCAATCGGCTTAATACTACTAGATTCTGCCATGCCTATATGAACTTCTCCAAAAACCTCTTTGTGTGTGATATTTGAAGTTGTTTTGTCTACTAAATTAATAATATCTCGTGCTTTACTCGCTAAATAATGTCCTTCACTTGTTAATTCTAAATATTTACCTTTCCTATTAAATAATGTTACAGATAGCTCTTCTTCTAAATCCTTAATTTGTCTTGAAAGTGTCGGCTGTGTGATATGTAATAATTTTGCAGCAGCACTGATATTCCCTTCAGCTACTACTGCTAAAAAATAACGTAATACTCTATTTTCCACATTCATCCTCCTATGCTTAAAACGTATAATAAATCATTCAATATAGGTATTTGTAATATTAATTGTAGCATTATAACATTGTATGTGTAATCATTCTCGAAAATTTATTGTTTAATCATGTACTCAGCGAAAATATTTGGAATCGAGTTGTCGAAGAAGATGAACCTGTATTCAAACAAATTCATGAGATTGTTGATACAAATGCTAAATTAGTATCAAAACTCAATGGTTCATACCATACCCACACTGAAATACTAACACTATTGTCCCAAATTACCGGCAAAGAAATTGATTCAAGCGTAGACATCAATTTACCTTTATATACGGATTTTGGAAAGCATATTTCTATTGGAAAGCACGTCTTTATAAATAGTAATGTTATGTTTACTGATTTAGGAGGCATTACTTTAGAAGATCATGTGTTAATTGGACCACGTGCTAATTTACTAACTGTGAACCATCCACAAAATCCTAAACAAAGAAGAAGTCTTATCGTCAAACCAATCACAATTAAAAGAAATGCTTGGATAGGTGCAGCTGCTACAATTCTACCTGGTATTACAGTTGGAGAAAATGCCATCGTTGGCGCAAATGCTTTAGTCACTAAAGATGTTCCTGCTAACACAGTAGTTGGTGGTAACCCAGCCAAAATGATAAATAAAATTAATTAATTTTTTTTGAAAATATGCATAGAACTATTATTAGATGTGTAACAAATTAGATACTATTCACTTATAAATTGATTCTAAAAAGGAGAGGAATTTAATTATGGCAATTAAAGATAAAGTAGTCGTTATTACTGGAGCATCAAGTGGTATTGGTGAAGCTACCGCTAAACGTTTAGCTGAAAAAGGCGCAAAACTTGTACTTGGAGCTAGAAGAGAAGATAAATTGAAAACAATCGTCGATAAAATCAAAAATTCTGGTGGAGAAGCTGTTTATGCCGTTACCGATGTAACAAACATTGAAGATAACAAAAATCTAGTAGATAAAGCTAAAGCACAATTTGGAAGAATTGATGTTATATTTTTAAACGCTGGTTTAATGCCTAATTCTCCACTTTCAAAATTAAAATCTGATGAATGGCATGACATGGTTGATGTAAATATTAAAGGTGTTTTAAATGGAATTGAAGCTGCTTTGCCTGAATTTATTAAACAAAAATCAGGACATGTTATTGCTACTTCATCTGTTGCAGGCTTGAAAGCTTATCCAGGTGGTGCTGTCTATGGTGCCACGAAATGGGCAGTTCGTGATTTAATGGAAGTATTACGTATGGAATCTGCTCAAGAAAAAAATAATATCAGAACAGCTACGATTTACCCAGCTGCAATTAAAACAAAATTATTAAATACCATTACAGATCAATCTACTGCTTCTAGTACTGAAGCAATGTATGATGAATACCAAATATCTCCTGACAGTATTGCAGAAATTGTAGCATTTGCTATAAATCAACCTGAAAACACGAATATCAATGAATTTACTGTTGGACCAACTAATCAACCATGGTAAAAGAAGGGAGTTAATACATTGAACACAGTTAAAATGACTATTGAAGATACAACATTTACTGCAAATTTTTTTGATAACCCAACTGCAATTGAAATCGAAAACCTTTTCCAATGGAACTAACGATGAAAGAAATAAATAATAATGAAAAATATCATAATTTTTCTCAAAATTTTTCAACAAATCCTCAGTTTATGAAACAAATTAACAAGGGAGACATCATGTTATACCAAGATAACTGTCTAGTTATCTTTTATAAAGATTTTAAAACTAATATCAAATACACACCTATTGGCAAAATAAATAATATGGAAAATTTAGGAATCATAAATCATTCCTCTGAGATTACAGTATCTTTTAAGATTTAACATAAAAAAATCGTTCAATTTAAATTGGACGATTTTTTAAGTTTATTTATTATAGGGCTCTGCGTATCGGTTAAG